>DASSQJ010000274.1:0-6461 GCA_035702545.1 Phycicoccus sp. | reverse complement strand
GCCCGGAGCTCGATCGGCGCGCCGGCGTTGACGACACCGCGGCGGACCTCCTCCCCCGCCTCGCGCTCCACCGGGAGCGGCTCCCCGGTGAGCGCCGACTCGTCGAGGACGGCCGGGCCGGTGAGCCGGCCGTCGACGGGGACGACCTCGGCGGTGCCGACGAGCACGTGGTCGCCCCGGGCGACCCGGTCGACCGGCACCTCCTCGACGCCGTCCGGGCCCCGGCGGCGCGCTGACCGGGGGGCCCGCTCCACGAGGAGGCTGAGCTCGCGGTGGGCCCGCGCCTCCGCGCGGGCCTCGAGCAGCCGCCCGGAGGCGAGCATCACGGTGATCACGGCGCCGGCGAACGGCTCGCCGACGACGAGGGCGCCGGCGAGGGCGAGGACGGCGATGACGTCGACCGTCGGCTCGCGGCGGCGGGCGGCCTCGACGGTCCACCACACCGAGGCGAGGAGGCCGAGGACGGCCCCGGCGGACCACGCGGCCGCGGCGACCTCCGACGCGTCGAGCAGCCAGGCGACGCCACCCACCACCAGCACGACGAGCGAGACGACGAAGAGGGCCGTCTCGGCGCGTGCACGCCCGGGCCTCACGCCGTCATCGTCGCACCGCCCGCAGCCGCCCTCGGGCCGCTGCGAGGAGGATCACGGCGTCGCGGTGCCCGCCGGCCAGCTCGCGACGAGCGCGCCCCGGACGTCCTCGAGGAGCACCGGGAGGGCCTTGGTGCGCGCGATGATCGGCAGGAAGTTGCTGTCCCCGCCCCACCGCGGGACGACGTGCTGGTGCAGGTGCGCCGCGACGCCCGCGCCGGCGACCGAGCCCTGGTTCATCCCGATGTTGAAGCCCATCGGCTGCGAGGACGCCTCGAGCGCGCGGATCGACGCCTTCGTCAGGGCGGTGAACTCCTCGGTCTCCTCGTCGGTGAGGTCGACGTACCGGGCGACGTGACGGTACGGGCAGATGAGGACGTGGCCGGGGTTGTACGGGAAGAGGTTGAGGACGACGTAGCAGTGCTCGCCGCGGTGGACCATGAGCCCCTCGGCGTCGTCCTTGCCGGGTGCCGCGCAGAACGGGCAGCCCTCGCCCGCCTCCGGGTCCGGCCGCTCCCCCTCGATGTAGACCATCCGGTGCGGGGTCCACAGCCGCTCGAAGCCGTCGGGCTCGCCGGCGAAGGCCGAGGGATCCTCGTGCTCCGACATGCCCCGATCCTAGGCGCGCTCGGTCACCGGAGGTGGCTGGCCCCGTTGAGGTCCAGGACCGCGCCGCTGGCCCACTCGAGCTCCGGTGAGGCCAGGGCGAGGACCGCGGCCGCCACCTCCTCCGGGGCCGCCACGCGGTGGAACGGGCTCTGGGCCCGGGTCCGCTCGGCGGTCTCGGGGTCGGCCATCGCGTAGCCCGCCATCTCGGTGGCGATGAAGCCCGGGGCGACGCTCGTCACGGCGATGCCGTGCCGGCCGAGGTGCTGGGCCATCGACTGCCCGAAGGAGTGCAGGCCGGCCTTGGAGGCCCCGTAGGCGGGGATGTCCGGCTCGCCACGGTAGGCGCCCCGCGACCCGACGTTGACGACGCGCCCGACCGGGACCCCATCCGCCGGCGGGACGTCGATCATGTGCCGGGCGATCCACCACGTGAGGTTGGCGGGACCGAGGAGGTTGGTCGCCACGGTGCGCTGCCACACGGCGACCCAGTCCTCGTACGACGTCGTGTCGAGGGGATGGTCGCCGCGCCGGCTCCCTCCCGACTGCGGCGGGACGATCATCGCCGCGTTGTTGACGAGGACGTCGACGCGTCCGAGGGCCGCCACGGCCCCCTCTGCGAGGCGGGACACCTCGGCGGCGTCGGAGACGTCGGCGGCGAGTCGGGCGTGACCGGCCCCCTCGAGCGAGGCGAGCACCTCCTCGGCCACCTCGCGGCTCCGCTCCCCGCTGTGGTGGACGACGACCCGGTCGCCGTGCGCGGCGAACGCGCGGGCCACGGCCGCACCGACACCACGGGAGGCGCCGGTCACGAGGACCCCGCGCGAACGGGTCGGGTGGGGCGTCGGGATGGGCCGCAGGTCCGGCGTCGGGGAGGGCCGCAGGTCCGGTGTCTCGTGGGGCACCGCGTCACCCTAGCCGTGCCAGACTTCCCCACGGCCGGAGAGGAGGGGTGATGACGTCGCTGCCAGCGAGCCGCCACCTGCTGCGCGCCAAGGACCTCGCCGACCGCCACTACGCCGAGCAGCTCACCGTCGCGGACCTCGCCGCGGCGGCGGGCCTCTCCCCCGCCCACTTCAGTCGCGAGTTCCGCCGGGCCTTCGGCGAGTCCCCGCACGGCTACCTCCTCAGCCGACGGCTCGAGCGTGCCGCGTCGCTGCTGCGCTCCACCGACTGGTCGGTCGCCCGGGTCGGCGTCTCGGTCGGGTGGTCGAGCGTCGGGTCGTTCACGACGAGCTTCCGCCGGATGTACGGCCGCTCACCGACCGAGTACCGGGCGGCCTTCCCGCCGGCGGCGGCGCTGGCGCGCGTCCCGGCCTGCGTCGTCCGGACCTGGTCCCGCCCGCAGGTCCGCACGTTTCGAGAAGACGCGGCCGTCCCGGCACGGGTTGGCTGGGACCCGAACGACCCCCACAGCGACACCGACGACAGGAGACCACCGTGATCAGCATCGCCACCACCCAGCTCTGGGTCCACGACCAGGACGCCGCCCTCGCGTTCTGGACCGACAAGGTCGGGATGGAGGTGCGTTCGGACGTCACCGTCCCCGAGATGGGCAACTTCCGCTGGCTCACCGTCGGGGTGCCCGGCCAGGAGGACGTCGCGATCGTCCTCATGGCCGTTCCCGGGGCCCCGATCATGGACGACGCGACCCGCGGCCAGGTCCTCGACCTCATGGGCAAGGGCTTCGCCGGCACCGTGTTCCTCACGACCGACGACTGCCAGAAGGCGTACGAGGAGATGAGCGCCCGGGGAGTCGAGTTCGTCAGCCCGCCCGAGCACCAGCCCTACGGCGTCGACTGCGGGTTCCGCGACCCGTCCGGGAACAACATCCGGCTCACCGAGCTGTCCGCGGACTTCGGCTGAGCCGCAGCTCGACGAGGTCCTCGCTCGGCGGCCCGAAGCCGAGTCGCTCGTAGAGGTTCCGGGCGGGCGCGACCGCGTGGAGCTGCACGCGGTCGACGCCCTGCTCCTCGCACCACGTGAGCGCGGTGCGCAGCAGCCGCTCGCCGAGGCCCTCGCCGCGGGCTGTCGGGGTGACGAAGAGGAAGCCCACGTGCATCCACGCGGTCGTGGCCCGTCGCGGGCTCGGCAGCTTGCGCACGAGGGTGCCGTGGACCGCGCCGAGCGGGTTGTGGCGCGCGTCCTCGGCGAGCCACGTCTGCCGCGCCCGGTCGCGCAGCCACGCGTCGGCGAGGGTGTCGAGGAAGCCGGGCGGGATGCTCTGCCCCCACTCGCGCTCGGCCTGGAGGTGCAGCGCCGCGACGGCGAACGCGTCCCGGGGCTCGGCCGCACGCACGACGACGGGCTCCATGGCCCGAGCATGGCACGTGCCGGCGGACGTCGCCGTGGACACCGGCACAAAGGGTGAGGCCCCCGGGAAGTATGAGTTCCCGGGGGCCTCTCGTGACTCGGCGTGATGTTCCGCGTCTCACGGGCTGACACCTGCGACTCCAGCCCTCCCGCATCACCGGGTGGCTCCACACGGCGAACCGTGTGGCTGGGAAGTCGCTGCCTTCCCGATCCCTTCACCACCGAGGTGGTGAAGTAGGACATTTCTAGTCCCGGGCGGACCTGACGCGCAAGAGGTTTCGCGAGACGATTTCGCCACCGCCTCGGCGCGCCCGGCGTGTCGTCGGCGTGTCGCGTGGCGCCCGTGACCGCGCCCCCTGAGGTGACCTTGCACGTCTCACCATCCGGACGCAATGGCCACCCCTCGACCCGCCGGACCCCAACTTTCTCTCCGGATGCCGGTCAGACCTGGCGACGCTCCCGGATGGCCTCGACGACCTCGGCGACCGCGTCCTCGACGGGGACGCCGTTCTTCTGCGAGCCGTCGCGGTAGCGGAACGAGACGGCCCCCGCGGACCGGTCGTCCTCACCGGCGATGAGGACGAACGGGACCTTGGCCTTGCTCGCGTTGCGGATCTTCTTCGGGAACCGGTCGTCGGACTCGTCGAGCTCGAAGCGGACCCCCTCCGCGGCGAGCCGCTCCCCCACCTCGCGCAGGTAGGGCGCGAACTCGTCGGCGACGGGGACCCCGAGCACCTGCACGGGCGAGAGCCACGGGGGGAACGCGCCGGCGTAGTGCTCGACGAGCACGCCCATGAACCGCTCGATCGACCCGAACTTCGCCGAGTGGATCATCACCGGCTGCTTTCGGGTGCCGTCGGAGTCCTGGTACTCGAGCCCGAATCCCGCCGGCTGGTTGAAGTCGTACTGGATCGTCGACATCTGCCAGGTGCGGCCGATGGCGTCCCGCGCCTGCACCGAGATCTTCGGCCCGTAGAAGGCGGCGCCGCCGGGGTCCGGGACGAGCTCGAGACCGGAGGCCTCGGCCACGTCGGCCAGGATCCGCGTCGCCTCCTCCCACTGCTCGTCGCTGCCGATGAACTTGCCGCTCTTCTCCCCATCGGCGTCCCGGGTGGACAGCTCGAGGTAGAAGTCGTCGAGCCCGAAGTCGCGCAGGAGGGAGAGGATGAAGTCGAGCAGGTGCTTGATCTCGCCGGGCGCCTGCTCGGGGGTGACGTACGAGTGGGAGTCGTCCATCTCGAGCCCTCGCACACGGGTGAGGCCGTGGACGACACCGGACTTCTCGTAGCGGTAGACCGACCCGAACTCGAAGAGTCGCATGGGGAGGTCGCGGTAGGACCGGCCGCGGGACCGGTAGATGAGGTTGTGCATCGGGCAGTTCATCGCCTTGAGGTAGTACGAGCTGCCCTCGAGCTCCATCGGGGGGAACATCGTCTCGGCGTAGTACGGCAGGTGCCCGGAGGTGTGGAACAGGCCCTCCTTGGTGATGTGCGGGGTCCCCACGTAGAGGAACCCCTCCTCGATGTGCCGCCGCCGGGCGTAGTCCTCCATCTCCCGCTTGATGACCCCGCCCTTGGGGTGGAAGACGGGCAGCCCGGACCCCAGCTCGTCCGGGAAGGAGTAGAGGTCCAGCTCCGCCCCCAGCCGCCGGTGGTCCCGCTTCTCGGCCTCGGCGAGCCGGTCGAGGTAGGCCTTGAGCTCGTCCTTCGTCGGCCACGCGGTGCCGTAGATGCGCTGGAGCTGCGGGTTCTTCTCGGACCCGCGCCAGTAGGCCGCGGCGCTGCGCATCAGCTTGAAGGCGTTGCCGAGCACCTTCGTCGACGGCACGTGCGGTCCGCGGCACAGGTCGCCCCAGGCGACCGATCCGTCGCGGCGCACGTTGTCGTAGATCGTCAGCTGCGCGCCGCCGACCTCGACCGAGGCGCCCTCGGCCGCCTGCTCGGCGGCGCCGCCCTTGAGCCCGATGAGCTCGATCTTGTACGGCTCGTCGGCGAGCTCAACGGCGGCCTCGTCGTCGCTCACCTCGCGGCGTCGGAAGGTCTGGCCCTCGTTGACGATCCGCTGCATCACCTTCTCGAGGGCCTTGAGGTCCTCGGGGGTGAACGGGGTCTCGACGTCGAAGTCGTAGTAGAAGCCGTCGCGCACCGGCGGCCCGATGCCGAGCCGCGCCGACGGGTCGACCTCCTGCACCGCCTGGGCGAGGACGTGCGCCGCCGAGTGGCGGAGCACGTCGAGGCCGTCCTGCTCGGCCATGGTGACCGGCTCGACGACGTCGCCGTCCGACACCGGCCGGTCGAGGTCGCGCAGCTCGCCGCCGACCCTGGCGACGAGGACCGAACGATCGCCCTCGAACAGGTCGCCGTACGTCGTGCCCTCGGCCACCGCTCGCTCGCTCCCGGCGACGTGGACGGTGATCTGGGCAGACATGGGCGTGGCTCCTGGCATCCGGGTGGGTGCGACCGCCGTCGGCCGCTCCGCCCAGCGTAACGAGCGGCCGGTCCCGCTCGCGAACGCGATGCCGCCGGAACGGACGCGGGACCGCCGGGCCGGACGCGGGGACCGCCGGGCCGGACGCTGGACCGGACGCCGGGGCCGCACCCGGATGGCCGGATCGGGCCATTGCCGCCCATCACGGCCCGGGACCACACTGCGGCGTGACCACCCCCACGGACGACGTGCTGGCCCTGGACCCCCGCGAGCGGATGGCGTTGGCGGAGGCCGCCGAGGCGGAGTGGATGCACGCGATGGCGGCGGCGGCCGCCCCGGCGGCACGGTCGGCCCTCGGGATGCACCAGTACCGCCTCGGGGGCGGCGTCGTCCTCGTCATGGCGAACGACCCGGCCGGCGGCTACTGGAACAAGGCGCTCGGGTTCGGCCTCACCGTGCCGTTCACCGGCGAGGTCGCCAGGGAGGTGGTGGAGCGGTACCGCGCGGGCGGGGGCGGGGTGGGGG
>DASSQJ010000273.1:0-16240 GCA_035702545.1 Phycicoccus sp. | reverse complement strand
GCCAGGTCTCGCGCAGGACGTGGGAGAGCAGGGGTAGCGCGGCCGGCTCGCCCTCGACCTCCCGGACGAGGAGGTCGACGAGGCCGGGCTCGAGCCGCAGCCCGGCCTGGAGAGCCGGCCCCGTCACCGCGCGACGGAGCTCGTCCTCCCCCATCCCGCCGAGCAGGTGGAGGCCTGCCTCGACGAACCGGGCGATGACGGGATGGCCGGCCAGCTCGCCCATCCGGTCCGCCCGCAGGCCGAGGACGAGGTGGCCGCCTCGCAGGACGTGCGCCTCGATGTCGCGCAGGACGCGGGCACGGTGCTCCGGTGCCGCGTCGAAGACCTCCTCGAACTGGTCGACGACGAGGACGCCCGCGCTGCCGAGCCCGGCGACGTCGACCCACGGACCGCCCGGGGTGGTCACGACCACCGGGCGACCGTCCCGGGCGACGGCCGCCGCCACACCGGCCCGGACGAGGGAGGACTTCCCGCTGCCGGACGGCCCGACGACGGCCAGGACACCGGCGCGGTCCAGGGTTCGCAGGGCCGAGGAGACCTCGAGCTCCCGACCGAAGAACGCCTCGCTGTCGCCGAGGTCGTAGGCGAGG
This sequence comes from Phycicoccus sp., assembly GCA_035702545.1. GTDB lineage: Bacteria > Actinomycetota > Actinomycetes > Actinomycetales > Dermatophilaceae > DASSQJ01. The sequence goes on along the minus strand of DASSQJ010000273.1, from coordinate 15,650 downwards.
AGCCCGCGGTAGGGGCACTCACCGGCCGCGTCGACCGGCTCCGGGGCGGCGAGGGAGGGGTCCTGGCGGAGCAGCGCCTCCTCGAGCTGCTGGAGCCCCGGTCCGACGTCCAGGCCCAGCTCGTCACCGAGCACCCGCCGGGCCCGGCGGGTCGTGTCGAGGGCGTCGGCCTGGCGCCCGCTCCGGTACTCGGCGAGAGCGAGCAGCTCCCAGCGGCGCTCGCGCACCGGGTCCTCGGCGACGAGCACCCTGAGCGCCGGGACGGCCGCCTCGTGGTTGCCGGTGTCGAGGAGCACCTGGGCGCGCAGCTCGTCGACGTCGCGGCGCAGCTCGACGAGGTGCTGGCGCTCGGCGAAGGCGGGCTCCCACTCGGCGAGGTCCGGATACGGGTCCCCGCGCCAGAGGGCGTCGGCCCGGTCGAGGAGGTAGCCGGCGCGGTCGGGCTCCCGGTCGGCGAGCAGCGAGCGGGCCCGCTGCACCTCGTCCTCGAGGACGAGGGCGTCGAGGTCGTCCCGCCGGAGCACGAGGCGGTAGCCTCCCGGGACCGTTTCGACGCAGTCGCCGCCGAGGGTCCTCCGGAGGCGCAGGACGCAGCCCTGGAGGACCTTGGCGGCCGAGGCCGGGGGCTGCTCCCCCCAGAGGGCGTCGGCGAGGGTGTCGGTCCGGACCGGCTCGCCGAGGCGCAGGGCCAGGGCGGCGAGCACCACGCGGTCCCGTCGACCCAGGCTGACCGTGTCGCCGTCGACGAGGAGGGGCCCGAGGACCGCCACGCGCACGGGCACACCGTCCCGCCGCTCGTCGCGCCTGTCAACGGAGTTCCGCCGGAGCTCAGCGCTCGGGTTCCACGCCGCAGGGGTCGCGCTGGTCGTGGTCGGGCCGTCGCCGGTTCTGGTGCTCATCCCTCCGAGCGTGCAGCATGCGGTATCGCGCAGGTATCGCCCGCGGGCCACCGGGCCGCGGAGCGGGAACGCCGACGGCCGGCGGGAGCCGTCCCGGGTCCCGCCGGCCGCGCGCCTGGTGTCAGGTCCCGCTGTACTGGCCGTGCGGCCAGGGCAGGGGCTTGGTCGACGGCGCCTCGCCCCGCGGGACGATCCACCCGCGGCCCGGCCGCAGGTTGTCGTCGAGCGTGGCCGCGGGGGCCGGGCGCGGCCCGTCGGCGGGCACGACGCCCGGGGCGCCGCGGACCGCCGAGACGGCAGAGGCGACCGCGATGGTGGCCATCAGCGTCGCGAGGACGACGGCGAGGACCAGGAGGACGGCCCGGCGACCCGCGTGCTGGGGCCGCATGGAACCGATCGGGTGGGTGGGGGTGTGAGCGGTCATGGTGACTCCTCGGGCTGGTCGGCGGGCGGTCTGCCCTGCCGCGTGCCGCCCACCGTGGAGGGCCGTGGTATCGCTGCGGTTCCCCCTCCCCGCCCACCAGTATCGCCCGGGTAACGCACTCCTCCGGTGGGGGGCGTGACCAGCGGCGACGGGTCAGTCGGTCGCGTGCATCCGGCGGGCCGCCTCGGCGATGGAGCCGGAGAGCGACGGGTAGACCGTGAACGTCGAGGCCACCTGGTCGACGTTGAGCCGGTGTTGGACCGCGAGCGTCACGGGAAAGATCAGCTCCGAGGCGCGGGGCGCGACGACGACACCGCCGATGACCGCGCCGGACCCCTTCTGGGCGAAGAGCTTGACGAAGCCGTCGGTGATGCCGAGCATCTTGGCCCGCGCGTTCCGTGACAGGGCCAGGGTCAGGACCTCGGCGTCGACCCGCTCCTCGTCGACGTCGCGCTGCGAGACGCCGACGGTCGCGATCTCCGGGTCGGTGAAGATGTTGGCGGACACCACGCCGAGGTTGAGCGGCGCGACGGCGTCGCCCATGGCGTGCGACATCGCGATGCGGCCCTGCATCGCGGCGACCGACGCGAGCGGCAGCACCCCGGTGCAGTCGCCGGCGGCGTAGACCCCGCGCACCGACGTCCGCGAGACCTTGTCGACGGCGACGTGCCCCGACGCGGTGAGCTCCACGCCCGCCGCCTCCAGCCCGATGCCACGGGTCTGCGGGACGGACCCGACCGCGAGCAGGGCGTGGGTGCCCTCGACCTCGCGCCCGTCCTCGAGGCGCACGACGACCCCGTGGGGAGTGCGCTCGACCGCCGCCATCCGTGAACGCCCGAGCACCTCCATCCCCCGCTTGGTGAAGACGTCCTCGATGACGGCCGCCGCGTCCGGGTCCTCGCCGGGGAGCACCCGGTCGCGGGAGGAGACGAGGACGACGTGCGACCCGAGGCCGAGGTAGGCCTGCGCCAGCTCGGCCCCGGTCACACCGGACCCGACGACGACGAGGCGCTCCGGCAGCTCGGTGAGGTCGTAGATGTGCTGCCACGTGAGGATGCGCTCGCCGTCCGGGCGCGCGGTGTCCATGACGCGCGGGGCGGCGCCGGTGGCGAGGAGGACGACGTCGGCGTCGAGGTCCACCGACCCGTCAGGGGTGTCGGCGCGCACCGAGGACGGAGACGTGAGGGAGCCGGTGCCGTCGACGACCCGGACACCCACCTCGCGCAGCCGGGTGCTGATGTCGACGCTCTGCGCCTCCGCGAGCTCGAGGACCCGCCGGTTGACCTCGACGAGGTCGGCGTGCGCCCCGGACACCTCGTGCGCCTGCGCGTCCTCGAGGTGGACACCGAGGTCCGAGGCCGTCACGAAGTCGCTGAGGTAGTCGGCGGTCGAGATGAGGGTCTTGCTCGGCACGCAGTCGGTGAGGACGGCCGCGCCGCCGATGCCGCTCTTCTCGACGATGGTCACCTCGGCCCCGAGGTGCGCCGCCACGAGCGCCGCCTCGTACCCGCCGGGCCCGCCCCCGAGGATGACGACCCTGCTCGTGCGCGCGCTCACGGCGTCCATCCAACCACCTGCCGTGGCGCGGGCCCGTGCCGGAGCGCGACGCCACCGCGCCTGCCCCGCCCAAGGTCACGACCCGGAGAACATCGGGCGAACACGCCAATGGTGCAGTACCGAACCTTCACCGGAGTCCCTACAGTGCGAGGAGGAGCGACGCCGGTCCGGCGCGCCCCGTACCCCTGCAGGAGGTCGTGCTGATGTTCCACCACCACGGACGGCGCGTGGGAGCCCTCGCCGCCGCCGGTCTCGTCGCCGCCGCGCTCGTCGCGTGCTCCCCGCCCTCGGACTCGGGCTCCAGCGGGTCCGGTTCGAGCGGGACGGGAGGCGCCGACGCCGCGACCGCGACGTCCGCGAAGGACCTCGGCGGCATGGACGCGCTCGTCGCGGCCGCCAACAAGGAGGGCGCGCTCAACGTCATCGCGCTCCCGCCGGACTGGGCGAACTACGGGGAGGTCATCAAGGCGTTCGAGGCCAAGTACCCGGGGATCAAGGTCACGAGCGACCAGCCGGACGCGAGCAGCGCCGACGAGATCGCCACGGCGAAGCGGCTCAAGGGCCAGAGCGGCGCCCCGGACGTCTTCGACCTCGGCGCCACCGTCGCGCTCGCGAACACCGACATGTTCGCCAAGTACAAGGTCGCCACCTGGGACGACATCCCCGCCGACCTCAAGGACCCCGACGGGGTGTGGGTCAACGACTACGGCGGCTACATGAGCATCGGCTACGACTCGGCGAAGGTCCCGGCCCCGACGAGCGTCGACGACCTGCTCAAGCCCGCCTACAAGGGCAAGGTCGCCCTGAACGGCAACCCGACCGAGGCCGGCGCGGCGTTCGCGGGCGTCCAGATGGTCTCGCTCTCGCAGGGCGGGACGGTCGGTGACCTCACCAAGGGCGTCGAGTTCTTCGGCAAGCTCAAGGACGCCGGCAACTTCCTCCCCGTCGACCCCACCCCGGCCACCGTCGAGTCCGGGCAGACGCCCGTCGTCATCGACTGGGACTACCTCAACGCGGCGCTCACCGCGAAGCTCCCGTCGTGGAAGGTGTTCGTCCCCGAGAACGCCGTCGTCGCCGGGTTCTACTACCAGGCCGTCAACGCCGACGCCCCGCACCCGGCCGCCGCTCGCCTGTGGCAGGAGTTCCTCTACAGCGACCAGGGCCAGAACCTCTGGCTCAAGGGCGGTGCCCGGCCGGTGCGCTTCGACGCGATGAAGACCGCCGGCACCCTCGACACCGCAGCCGCCGCGGCGCTGCCCGAGGTCAAGGGCACCCCGGTGATCCCGACGCAGGCGGACGCCGAGGCCGGCAAGAAGTACCTCGCGGCGAACTGGGCCAACGCCGTTGGCTGACGCCGTCGCCGCCCCGAGGAGGGCCCGGAGCCGGTTCCGGCCGTCCGGCGCCCTCCTCGGGGTGGTCCCGTTCTTCGCCTACACGACGGTCTTCCTCCTCATCCCGACCCTCGTCGTCGTCATCGGCGCGTTCCTCGACGGCGACAACCAGCCGACCCTCGGGAACGTCGAGGGGCTGACCCAGCCCGCGGTCATCCGGGGGCTCACCCAGTCCCTCATCCTCTCCGCCGTCACCTCGGTCGTCGGGGCGGTCGTCGGCGCGGTCCTCGCCTACGCCGTGAGCACGGCGCGCGCCGGGTCGGCCACGAAGCGGTTCTTCACCTCGCTGTGCGGCGTCCTCGCCCAGTTCGGCGGCGTCGCCCTCGCCTTCGCGTTCATCGCCTCGTTCGGCGCGACCGGGCTGCTCACCGCGATGCTCGCCCGCATCGGGGTCGACACCGGGGCCGGGCTGTGGCTCTACGAGTGGGACCGCGGCCTGATGCTCGTCTACCTCTACTTCCAGGTCCCGCTCATGCTCATCGTCTTCCTCCCCGCCGTCGAGGGCCTGCGCCCGCAGTGGCGCGAGGCGACCGAGACGCTCGGCGGCACGACGTGGACGTTCTGGCGGCGGGTCGCGGGCCCCATCCTCTTCCCCTCCTTCGCGGGGGCGACGCTCCTGCTCTTCACCAACGCCTTCTCCGCGTACGCGACCGCCGCCGCGCTCGTGTCGCAGGGCAGCCCGCTGCTGCCGCTCCAGATCGGTGCGACGTTCCGCTCCGAGGTCATCCTCGGGCAGGAGAACCTCGGCAAGGCGATGGCCCTCGCCATGGTCGTCGTCGTCGCCGTCGTCATGACCGCCTACGCCTGGCTCGACCGGCGCGCCGGCCGCTGGATGCAGCGATGAGCGGCCGCACGACGTTCGGGCGCCGGCAGCGCACCTTCCGGTGGGTCACCCTCACCGTCCTCCTCGTCTTCTTCGCCCTGCCCCTGCTCGGGATGCTCGACTTCACGACCCAGGGCCCCGGGGGCAACGGCCGGTCCCTCGACACCTGGCGCACCCTCGCCGACGTGTCGACGATCTCGGTCGAGTACCCGGCGCTCAAGGAGGGCTTCCTCGCCTCGGTCGGCCTCGCGATCATCACCCCGGTCGTCATGCTCCTCCTCCTCGTCCCGACGATGACCTGGGTGCGGCTGCGCCTCCCCGGCCTGACCCGGACCGTCGAGTTCATCTGCCTCCTCCCGCTCACGGTCCCGGCCATCGTCCTCGTCGTCGGCCTGACCCCGGTCTACGCGTGGGTCTACTACCTCTTCGGCTCCTCGACCCTGTGGCTCTCCCTCGCCTACGTCGTCCTCGTCCTGCCCTTCGCCTACCGCGCGCTCGACGCCGGCCTGCGGGCCATCGACGTGCGCACCCTCGCCGAGGCCGCGCGGACCCTCGGGGCGAGCTGGTTCACCGTGATGTGGCGGATCGTCCTGCCGAACCTGCGCACCGCGGTGCTCTCGGCGTCCTTCCTCTCGGTCGCCCTCGTCCTCGGCGAGTTCACCATCGCCAGCCTGTTCAGCAAGAAGAACCTCCAGGTGGCGATGTACGAGCTCGGCAAGTCCGACGCGAAGGTCTCGGTGGCCGTCGGCCTCGCCGCGCTCATGTTCGGCTTCCTCGTCCTCTTCGCGATGTCCTTCGTCGGCCGGCGCCCCCCGGGCGAGCGCCGGCTCACCCGATCCCGCCAGGAGCGCCGCCCATGAGCACCTCGTCCGCCGAGGCCGCACCGCGTGACGCGCGGGGCACTGCCGTCGACCTCACCGACCTGCGCCGGGTGTACGGCGGGGTCGCCGCGCTCGACGGCCTGACCCTGCACATCGAGCCCGGCGAGCTCGTCGCGCTACTCGGGCCGTCCGGATGCGGCAAGACGACCGCCCTGCGCTGCCTCGCGGGGCTCGAGGACCCGGACTCGGGGACGATCGAGGTCGGCGGGCGCGACGTGACCGGAGTGCCGACCAACCGCCGCGACATGGGGATGGTCTTCCAGGCGTACAGCCTCTTCCCCCACATGACCGCCCGCCAGAACGTCGAGTTCGGCCTCGAGCTGCGGGGTCGTGACCGGGAGGCCCGCCGGTCGCGGACGGCCGACATGCTCGACCTCGTCGGGCTCGAGCAGCACGCCGACAAGTACGCCCACCAGCTCTCCGGGGGCCAGCAGCAGCGGGTGGCGCTCGCCCGGGCGCTCGCCATCGAGCCCCAGGTCCTCCTCCTCGACGAGCCGCTGTCCGCGCTCGACGCCAAGGTGCGCACGCAGCTGCGCGACGAGATCCGCCGCATCCAGCTCGAGGTCGGGACGACGACCCTCTTCGTCACCCACGACCAGGAGGAGGCGCTGGCCGTCGCCGACCGGGTCGGCGTGATGTCGGTGGGGCGCCTCGAGCAGCTCGCCCAGCCCGCCGAGCTCTACACCTCCCCGCGCACGGCCTTCGTCGCCGACTTCGTCGGCCTGACCAACCGGCTGCGCTGCCGCGTCGAGGGTGGCCGGGCATACGTCCTCGGGGGCGACATCCCTGTCCTGCCCGGCTCGGCGACCGGTCCCGAGGCCGTCGTGCTCGTCCGGCCGGAGGGGGTTCTCGTCACCGAGTCACCCGCCGGCGCACCCGCCGTCGTCGAGAGCGCCAGCTTCCTCGGGGGCCACGGCCGTGTCGTGGCCCGCACCGATGCCGGAGAACGGGTGACCGTCCAGGTGGGCAACACCGAGGTGACCCGCTACCGGCCCGGCGACCGGATCCGGCTCTCCCCGCGCGGCGACGCGGCCCTCGCCGTGGCGGACTGACCGGGCGCGAGGGGACGCCGCGATGGCCGAGCGGGAGCTCCACGAGCCGGTCGCCCTCGTCGGGCCCGACCGGCGGCTCGCCGCGGACGCCGTCGGGTGGGCCCGGCGGCCGCTCGTCGACACCTCGGGCATCGACGGCCGGCGGTCCTGGGGCCGGAACAAGCGGTGGGAGTACTGGAACGTCCTCACCCCCACCCACGTCCTCGCCCTGACGGTCTCCTCGCTCGACTACGCCGCGGTCCTCGAGGTGTGGGTGCTCGACCGGGCCACGCTGCAGGCCGTCGAGCGCTCGGTCACCGCCGTACCGGCCCGGGGCGTCACCCTCCCGGCGCGGCTCGGTGCCGGTCCGGCCCGGGCCCGGGCGAAGGACCTGTCCATCGACGTCGAGGAGGTGCCGGGCGGCACGCGGCTGCGGGCCAGCATCCCCGGTGCGTCCTTCGACGTCCTCGCGCGCCGACCCGAGGGGCACGAGTGCCTCGCCGTCGTCGTGCCGTGGAGCCGCCGCCGCTTCCAGTACACCGTCAAGGACGTCGCCCGGCCGGCCGAGGGCAGCGTCACGGTGGACGGACGGACCCATGACGTCCCGGCCGGGGTGTCCTGGGCCACGCTCGACCACGGCCGCGGACGCTGGCCCTACGACGTGCGGTGGAACTGGGGAGCGGGAGCCGGCCGCTGCGGCGACCGCGTCGTCGGCCTCCAGCTCGGCGGGCGCTGGACCGTCGGGACCGGGATGACCGAGAACGCCGTCGTCGTCGACGGTCGGGTCCACAAGGTCGGCGAGGAGCTCGCCTGGGACTTCGACCCGAGCGACTACCTCGCGCCGTGGCGGGTGCGCGGCGGAGGGCTCGACCTCGTCCTCACCCCGTTCCACGACCGCGTCGCCCGCACCCAGCTCGGGGTCGTCGCGGGGCGGACCGACCAGTGCTTCGGGCACTGGGCGGGAACCGTCCGTGTCGGCGGCGAGGAGCTCGAGGTCGACGGGCTCGCGGGATGGGCCGAGGACGTGCACAACCGCTGGTGACCGGCGGGCCTCGGCAGGCGGCGCGGGCCCTCGCTACGCTGCCCCGGTGACCGACGCCGCTGCCGCCCACGACCTGTCCGACCCGAGCACCGACCCCGTCGCCGTCGCGGAGGCGGCCGCCGCGGTCATCCGCGAGCGCACCGGGGCGGAACGGCACGACGTCGCCCTCGTCCTCGGCTCCGGGTGGGGCCAGGCCGGCGACCTCATCGGCGAGACCCTGGCGACCATCGACAACACCGACGTCCCCGGGTTCGCCAAGGCAGCGGTCGAGGGCCACAGCGGGACGATGCGCTCGGTCGCCATCGGGGACACCGGCCGCCGGGCCCTCGTCTACGGGACCCGCACCCACTTCTACGAGGGGCGCGGGGTGCGGGCCGTGGTCCACGGTGTGCGCACGGCGGCGGCGGCCGGCTGCTCAGCGATCGTCATCACGAACGGCTGCGGGGGCCTGCGGCCGGAGTGGGCCCCCGGGACGCCGGTGCTCATCTCGGACCACATCAACCTCACCGCGGCGTCCCCGCTCGAGGGCGCGACGTTCGTCGACCTCACCGACCTCTACTCCCCCCGGCTGCGCGCGGTCGCCCGGGAGGTGGACCCCGACCTCGACGAGGGCGTGTACGTCCAGTTCCGCGGGCCCCAGTACGAGACGCCGGCCGAGGTGCGGATGGCCAAGGTGCTCGGGGGCGACCTCGTCGGGATGTCGACGACGCTCGAGGCGGTCGCGGCCCGCGCGGCCGGGCTCGAGGTCCTCGGCATCTCGCTCGTGACGAACCCCGCGGCCGGCATCTCGCCCACCCCCCTCAGCCACGAGGAGGTGCTCGAGGCGGGCCAGGCGGCGGCCGAGCGCTGCGGACGCCTCCTCGCCGCCGTCGTCGGACGGATCTGAGGAGCGCGTGATGGGTGCGGACGCCGTGAGCCGGGACCTGCTCGACGCCGCGCGCGCCTGGGCGGCCGACGACCCCGACCCCGCGACGCGCGAGGAGCTGGGCGCCCTCGCCGACGCCGCCGAGTCCGGCGACCACGCCGCGGCCGAGGAGCTCGGGGACGCGATGGCGGGGATGCTCGAGTTCGGCACCGCCGGCCTGCGCGGCCGGCTCGGGGGCGGCCCGAACCGGATGAACCGGGCCGTCGTCATCCGGGCCGCGGCCGGCCTCACCGCCCACCTGAAGACCCTGGACCGGGAGCCGTTCGTCGTCGTCGGCTTCGACGCCCGGACGAACTCCGACGTCTTCGCGCACGACACGTGCGCGGTCGTCACCGGGATGGGTGGGCGCGCCGTCGTGCTTCCCCACCCGCTCCCGACGCCGGTCCTCGCGTACGCCATCCGGTACCTCGGCGCGGATGCCGGGGTCATGGTCACCGCCTCGCACAACCCCCCCGAGGACAACGGGTACAAGGTCTACCTCGCCGACGGGTCGCAGATCGTGCCCCCGTCCGACGCCCTCATCGCCGCCGAGATCGCGAAGGTGACCTCGGTCGCGTCGGTGCCGCTCGCCGACGACGGCTGGGAGACCCTCGGGGACGACGTCCTCGAGGCCTACCTCGCCGACGTCGTCACGGTGCTCGCGCCGGACAGCCCCCGCGACGTCACCGTCGTCCACACCGCGCTGCACGGGGTGGGGTCGGAGACCGTGCAGCGCGCGTTCGTCGCCGCGGGGTACCCGGCGCCCATCCCGGTCGCCTCGCAGGCCGAGCCGGACCCGATGTTCCCGACCGTCTCCTTCCCCAACCCGGAGGAGCCGGGGGCGATGGATGCGGCGCTCGAGCTCGCGGAGCAGACCTCCCCCGACCTCGTCATCGCCAACGACCCCGACGCCGACCGCTGCGCGGTGGCGGTGCCGGCCAGCGGGGGCTGGCGGATGCTGCGCGGCGACGAGGTGGGGGCGCTGCTCGGGTCGCACGTGCTCGAGCGGGGCGTCGCCGCCGACTCCGCGGAGGCGGTGTTCGCCAACTCGATCGTCTCGTCGCGGTTGCTCGCCGCGATGTGCCGCGCCGCCGGGGTGCGCCACGAGGAGACCCTCACCGGGTTCAAGTGGATCGGCCGGGTGCCGGGACTGCGCTACGGCTACGAGGAGGCGCTGGGCTACTGCGTCGACCCGGGGCACGTGCGGGACAAGGACGGCGTGTCGGCGGCGCTGCTCGTCGCCGAGCTCGCGGCGACGCTCAAGGCGGAGGGGCGCTCGCTCGCGGACCGGTTGGACGACCTCGCCCGGGAGCACGGGGTCCACGCGACCGACGCGTTCTCGGTGCGGGTGTCCGACCTCTCGCTCATCGGGCAGGTCATGGTCCGGCTGCGGGACGAGCCGCGCGAGCAGGTCGCGGGCGTGGTTGTCGAGCGGCTCGACGACCTGGCGCGCGGGGACGGCGGGCTGCCGCCGACGGAGGGGTTGCGGTGGTACCTCGCCGACGGGTCGCGGGTCATCGTCCGCCCGTCGGGGACCGAGCCGAAGCTCAAGGTCTACCTCGAGGTGGTGGAGCCCGTGGGTGAGGGCGGGGACCTGCGGGCGGCACGGGAGCGGGCCGCGACGCGGCTGGCGGCACTGCGGACCGACCTCGAGGCGGCGACCCGGATCTGACCGGTGGCGTCCGGCGGCCCCGGTCGCGCGGGTCGAACCGGTCCCGGTCCCGGCGGCCGAACCAGCCCGGGTCACGGCGGCCGAACCGGCCCTGACAGGTGACCCCCTCGGAGACGTCCGGATGGTTTGCCCCCTGCGCCATCCGGAGCCGCCACCCCGGACGGTTCCCACGGCCCCACCGGACGATCCATCCATATCCATGGCTCGCGGGGCGCGCCGCCGAGCGCCGGCCACCTCCGGTGGCGGCCGCCCTCACGAAGCATCCATATGGTTGCCCCGTGGGGTGAGGCGGGATGCGGTGACCCACCTCGCGAGGCATCCGGACGTCTCCGAGACACCCCCTCCCACGCCGCGGCCTGACGGCCGTCGCCGGCCCGCCGCCCACTCCGACGGGCGGACTCCACCACCTCGCCTCCCCCGTAGACTCCACGGGTGAGCACCACCACCGACGTCGACGTGTCGGCGCGCGCCCGGGACATCCTCGGCGTCTCGCGCCTGACGAACACCGCACTCACCGGATGGCTGCACGGCCTCCCCGGGGTGGACCAGGTCGGGTGCGAGAACCGGGCCGCATCCCTCTCCACCCGCTCGATCAAGCAGGCGAGCAAGGCCTGGGCGATCGACACCGCGATCTCGATGATCGACCTGACGACGCTCGAGGGGGCCGACACCCCGGGCAAGGTCCGCGGCCTCGCGGCCCGCGCCCTCGTCCCCGACCCCAGCGACCCGACCACGCCCAGCCCGGCCGCCGTCTGCGTCTACGGCGACATGGTCGCGACCGCGAAGGAGGTCCTGCGCGAGTCCCGCGTCAAGGTCGCCGCGGTCGCCACCGCCTTCCCGAGCGGACGGGCCAGTCGCGCGGTCAAGCTCGCCGACACCCGCGACGCCGTGGCCGCCGGCGCCGACGAGATCGACATGGTCATCGACCGGGGTGCCTTCCTCGCCGGCGACTACCTCACCGTCTTCCAGGAGATCGCCGAGACCAAGGCATCCTGCGGCGACGCCCGGCTCAAGGTCATCATGGAGACCGGTGAGCTCGTGACGTACGACAACGTCCGCCGCGCGTCGTGGCTCTCGATGCTCGCCGGCGGCGACTTCATCAAGACCTCCACCGGCAAGATCTCGCCTGCCGCGACCCTCCCGGTGACCCTCGTCATGCTCGAGGCGGTGCGCGACTGGCGCGACCTCACCGGCGAGCAGGTCGGGGTCAAGCCGGCCGGCGGCATCCGCACGAGCAAGGACGCCATCAAGTACCTCGTCACGGTCAACGAGGTCGCCGGCGAGGAGTGGCTCGACAACCACTGGTTCCGCTTCGGGGCGAGCAGCCTGCTCAACGACCTCATCCTCCAGCGGCAGAAGATGGCGACCGGCGCCTACTCCGGCGGCGACTACGTCGCCGACGACTCCCCCAGCGGCTACTGACGGCGAACGACGTAAGCGAGGACCACCCCATGCCCACCTTCGAGTACGCCCCGGCTCCCGAGTCCCGGGCCGTCGTCGACATCGCGACCAGCTACGGGCTGTTCGTCGGCGGCGAGTTCGTCGAGTCCACCGGCGGCACCCCGTTCAAGACGGTCAACCCCGCCACCGAGGAGGCCCTGGCCGAGGTCTCCGAGGCCACCGCCGACGACGTCGACGCCGCCGTCCGCGCCGCGCGCGCCGCCTACACCCGCGTCTGGTCCCGGATGCCCGGCGCCGACCGCGGCAAGTACCTCTACCGGATCGCCCGCATCCTCCAGGAGCGGGCCCGCGAGTTCGCCGTCCTCGAGACCCTCGACAACGGCAAGCCCATCCGGGAGAGCCGCGACGTCGACGTCCCCCTCGCCGCGGCGCACTTCTTCTACCACGCCGGATGGGCGGACAAGCTCGGCTACGCCTCGCTCGGCGACAACCCCCGCCCGCTCGGGGTCGTCGGCCAGGTCATCCCGTGGAACTTCCCGCTCCTCATGCTCGCGTGGAAGGTGGCGCCGGCCCTGGCCTGCGGGAACACCGTCGTCCTCAAGCCGGCCGAGACGACCCCGCTCACCGCGCTCCTCTTCGCCGAGGTCTGCCAGCAGGCCGACCTGCCCCCCGGCGTCGTCAACATCGTCACCGGCGCCGGCGCGACCGGTCAGGCGATCGTCGACCACCCCGGCATCGACAAGCTCGCGTTCACCGGGTCGACCGCGGTCGGCAAGATGATCGCCCGCTCCATCGCGGGAACCCGGAAGAAGGCCACCCTCGAGCTCGGGGGGAAGGCGGCGAACGTCATCTTCGACGACGCGCCCATCGACCAGGCCGTCGAGGGCATCGTCGACGGCATCTTCTTCAACCAGGGCCACGTGTGCTGCGCCGGCAGCCGGATCCTCGTCCAGGAGAGCATCGCCGACGAGCTCGACCGCCGGCTCAAGCGCCGCCTCGCCACCCTCCGCGTCGGCGACCCGATGGACAAGAACACCGACGTCGGGGCGATCAACTCGCGCAAGCAGCTGGACCGGATCGAGGAGATGGTCAAGGTCGGCGAGTCCGAGGGCGCGACCCGCTGGGACTCCGGGTGCGAGCTGCCGACGAACGGCTTCTGGTTCCGCCCCACCGTCTTCAGCAACGTCAGCCAGACGCACCGGATCGCCCAGGAAGAGATCTTCGGGCCGGTCGTCTCGGTCCTCACCTTCCGGACCCCTGGCGAGGCCGTCGCCAAGGCGAACAACACCCCGTACGGGCTCTCCGCCGGCATCTGGACCGAGAAGGGCAGCCGGATCCTCTGGATGGCCGACCAGCTGCGCGCGGGCGTCGTCTGGGCCAACACGTTCAACAAGTTCGACCCGACGAGCCCGTTCGGTGGCTACAAGGAGTCGGGCTACGGCCGCGAGGGCGGCCGCCACGGCCTCGAGGCCTACGTCGCGACCGGGGAGGTCAAGTGAGCACGCGGGTGGACGTCCGCAAGACGTACAAGCTCTACATCGGGGGGAAGTTCCCCCGGAGCGAGAGCGGCCGCTCCTACGAGGTGCTCGCCGCTGCCGGCGGCCGGCGCTCGGCCCCCCGGTTCCTCGCCAACGCCGCGCAGGGGTCGCGCAAGGACGCGCGTGACGCGGTCGTCGCCGCCCGCAAGGCCCAGCCGGGATGGGCGGCCGCCACCGCGTACAACCGCGGCCAGGTGCTCTACCGCGTCGCCGAGGTGATGGAGGGCCGCCGGGCCCAGCTCGTCCAGGACGTCCGCGACGGCGAGGGCCTCACGCCGGCGCGCGCCGAGGCCGTCGTCTCCGCGGCGATCGACCGGTGGGTCTGGTACGCCGGCTGGTCCGACAAGTACGCGCAGGTCCTCGGCGGGCTCAACCCGGTCGCGGGGCCGTACTTCGACATCTCGGCGCCCGAGCCGACCGGCGTCGTCGCGGTGCTCGCCCCGCAGGGCTCGAGCCTGCTCGGCCTCGTCTCCGTCGTCGCGCCCGTCGTCGTCTCCGGCAACACCTGCGTCGTCCTCGCGAGCGAGCAGCGCCCGCTGCCCGCCATCGACCTCGCCGAGTGCCTCGCGACCTCGGACGTCCCCGGCGGGGTCGTCAACATCGTCACCGGCCGCACCGCCGAGGTGGCGCCGTGGCTCGCGTCGCACCGCGACGTCAACGCCATCGACCTCACCGGCGCCGCGGATGCCGAGGGCGTCGACTGGGGTGCCCTCGAGGAGGCGGCCGCGGAGAACCTCAAGCGCGTCCTGCGCCCCGGCGGCACCGGCACGGAGGCCGTGGAGCCGGACTTCGAGGCGACCCCAGACCTGTCCCGACTCACCGCGTTCCTCGAGACCAAGACCGTCTGGCACCCGAAGGGGCGCTGACCCGGGTCGGGCGTCCCGGTCGACGTAAGGGCCCGGCAAGGGGCTCGTAAGGCCGGCGTCATGGAGTTCGCACCGGCGGGCGCGAAGACTCCTCCTGTCAGCGAGACACGCTGACAGGAAGGTGAGTCTCCATGTCCCGCAAGCGAATCGTGTCATCGGCCGCCGTGGTCGGCCTGGCCCTCGGTGGTGCGGCCCTCCTCCTCGCCGGACCCGCGTCGGCCGCTGGGGTCTCCGGGCCGGCGTTCTACGTCGACCACGTCCTCTACCGCACCGTCGCGACGCCGACGGACCTCTCGGGGACCGGCGCTCCCGACCACAGCTTCGACGCCATTTACGCCTTCGCCGACCAGCGCAGCGTCGCCGACTCGGCGCCCGGCTACCCCGGGTTCAACGGCGGGCGGTGGCAGGTGCACGCGGTCGCCGTCGACGACTACGCGAGCGCCCTCGCCGCGGGCGACCTCGACGGCAACGGCGTCCTCGACGCGCTCGACGAGGTGCAGGCCGCCATCGCCTCCGGCCACGCGTGGGACACCGGCGTCGTCAAGGAGTTCGTCTGCACGGTGAACAAGGTGCCCGCCGGTCAGCGGTGAGCTCTCGCTCACGGGCGCCCTAGACTGGGCGCCCGTGAGCGAGGAGGTGCGGTCCGGGTCCCCCGGGGCCGCCCTCCCCCGGGGGGACCACCGCCGCGTCGTCGTCCTCGCCGGCCCGAGCGGGTCCGGCAAGTCGCGCCTCGCCGCCCGCCTGCACCACGCCCACGGCTGGCCGGTCTTCCGCCTCGACGACTTCTACCGCGACGAGAGCGACCCGGCCGTCCCCCGGCACCCCGAGCTCGGCATCGTCGACTGGGACCACCCGGGGAGCTGGGACGCGGAGCGCGCGGTCGCCTCGCTGCGCGAGCTGCTCGAGTCGGGCCGGACCCGCACGCCGGTCTACGACATCTCCCGGAGCCGCGCGGTCGGGCACCGCGAGCTCGTCGCCGGTGCCGACGACCTCGTCCTCGCCGAGGGCATCTTCGCCGCCGAGATCGTCGGCCGGCTCACGGCGGAGGGGATGCTGCACAGTGCCTGGTGCATCCACCACCGGCCGGCCGTGACGTTCGTCCGCCGGCTGCTGCGCGACCTGCGCGAGCGCCGGAAGCCCGCCCCGGTCCTCGTGCGGCGCGGGTGGGCCCTCATGCGCGACGAGCCGCGCATCGTCGAGCGGCAGACCGCGCTCGGGGCG
>DASSQJ010000272.1:0-10425 GCA_035702545.1 Phycicoccus sp. | reverse complement strand
GCCGAGGCGACGGTGGCACAGTCCCCCGCCTCGTCCGCCGTCCCGGTGACGACGACGCGGTGGCCGGCCCGGCCCAGGGCCCGGGCGACCTCCGCCCAGCGTTCCGCCGGCCAGCGCCGTGAGCGCGAGGCGGCCCCCGGGTGGACCACGACGTGCCCGGACCGCGCGGCCGCCGCCGGCACGTCGAGGCGCAGGTCGTCCGGGCGGCCCGAGGCTCCCTGCGAGGCCGTGAGCCGGAGCCAGCGCGCCACCTCGTGCTCGTCGTCGTCCCACACCGGTCCGTCCGCGAACCCCGCCTCGGCGCAGCGGAAGGCGATGAGCCGGCAGGGCGCGAGCGCCTCGAGCACCCGGTGGCTCTGCGGGCCGCTGCCGTGGAGGTTGACGGCGACGTCGAAGGGCGGGCGACCCGAGGGGTTGGTGGGGGGCTCCAACCCCCGCGCCGGGAGGACGGCGTCCACGACGCCGAGGTCGGTGAACCACCGGCCCAGCGGCTCCGGCGCGGCGAGCGTCAGCCGGGCGCCGGGCCACGCCCGCCGGAGCGCGCGCAGGGCCGGGACCCCCGTGAGCAGGTCCCCGAGCCCGAGGGCCCGCAGGGCGAGGACCTCGGTCACGGCCAGGACGGCTCCTCCGACGAGGTGACGACCAGCTCGCGGACCTCGCACCCGGGCGGCTGCTGGAGCGCCATGAGCACCGTCGCGGCGACGTCCTCGGGGTCGTTGAGCGGCGCGTCCGGACCCGGCCGGTACTGCTCGGTCCGCCCGTCGAAGAACCGGGTCCGCATCCCGCCGGGGACCAGCAGGGTCACACCGACGCGACCGGCGAGCTCCGCGGCGAGGGCCCGGGTGAAGCCGACCACCCCGAACTTCGAGGCGCAGTAGGCCGTCGCGTCCGAGACCGCCTTGATGCCCAGGGTCGAGGCGACGGTGACGACCCGGCCGCGCCGCTCCTCGAGGTGGGGCAGGGCCGCCCGCACGACCGCCGCGGTCCCGAGGAGGTTCACTCGGACCACGCGCTCCCAGTCCTCCGTCGACACCTCGCCGAGCGGCCCGCAGGCATCCGTGCCCGCTGCGGTCACGACGGCGTCCGGGGGGCCGACGAGCTCGACGAGGCGTCCGACGGCGTCGGCCGCGGCGGCGGAGTCCGACAGGTCGGCGACGACGTGCGCGACCGACGGGTCCTCCGGCGGCGCGAGGTCGATGACCGCCGGTGTGCCGCCCGCCTTCGTCACGGCGGCGACGACGGCGGCGCCCAGCCCGCTCGACCCGCCGGTGACGACGACGGTCCCGACGGCTGTGGGGATGGTTGTGGTCTGCTCGGTCACGAGTGGTCTCCTCGGTGGATGGCGTGCAGGACGGCGGTCGAGGACCGCCCGGACAGGTACGGGAGGAGGACGACCCGGCCGCCCCAGGAGCGGACGAGGTCAGCCTCGGGCAGCTCGGCGTCCTCGTAGTCCCCGCCCTTGGTCCAGATGTCGGGGCGGAGCCGGTCGAGAGCGCTCCGGGGGTCGTCCTCGTCGAAGACGACGACGTCATCGACGCAGGAGAGGCCCAACAGTGTCCGCGCCCGGTCGGCCGCGGAGTTGACCGGCCGTCCGGGTCCCTTGAGGCGGCGGACGGAGCCGTCGGAGTTGAGGAGGACGACGAGGGAGTCGCCGAGGCCGCGGGCCGCCTCGAGCAGGGTGACGTGCCCGGCGTGCAGGACGTCGAAGCACCCTCCGGTCGCCACGAGGACCCCGGTCCCGGTGGGCCGGTCCGGGTGCCGCCGCCTCGTCGGAGTCGGGACCCCGGCCGCGGCGGACCCGGGTGAGGCAGCGAGCGCCGCGGCGCCACCCGCGGCGACGAACTCGCTCGCCCGGGCCACCGCCTCGATGACCGCCTCGGACGTCGTGCGTCCGCGGGCCAGGGCCACCGCCGCGGCGCTGGCGAACCGGTCGCCGGCGCCGCACGGGTCGCCGGCCGCCTCGGTGGCGGGGGCGAAGAGCGGCTCGCCGGCCGACGTCGCGACCCACGCGCCGCGCTCCCCGCCCGTCACGGCGACGGCCCGGGCCCGCCACTGCTCGCGCAGCCGCGCCGCGAGGACGTCGCCGGGCGCGTCCGGCACCCCCGCGCGCTCCCTGGCCTCGGCGAGGTTCGGCGTGACGATCGCACACCCCTCGACCGGGTCCGCCCCACGGGGGTGCGGGTCCCAGACGACGACGCGCCGTCGTGCCCGGCGGGTGAGGGCCGCGCGGACGTCGGGGTCCTGCGTGACGCCGGCGCCGTAGCACGAGACGAGGACGGCGTCAGCGGTCTCGAGGGCCCGCTCGGCCTCGCCGGTCAGCCCCCCGAGCAGCCGGCCCGGCCCTCCGGAGTCGATCCGCACGATGGACTGGCCGGCGGCGCGGACCCGGGTCTTGACGCGGGTGGGCCCGTCGTGGCCGAGGCCGACGACACGGACCCCGCCCGCCTCGAGGAGGGTCCGCAGCTCACGGCCCTCGGCGTCGGACCCAAGCGGCGCGACGAGCGTGACGTCGGCGCCCTCCGCCGCAGCGAGCAGGGCCGTGAGGCCGGCGCCGCCCGGCCGCGAGGCAGCGTCCTCGAGGTCGACGACGGGGGCCGGGGCGTCCGGGCAGACCCGCTCGACGTGTCCGCTGAGGTCACGGTCGAGGAGGCAGTCGCCGAGCACGACGAGCCGGGGACGCCGGCTCACGACGCCTGCCGGCAGACCGGGCCGGCCTCCATGAGCCCCCGCCGGGTGAGCGCGGCGTCGAGGGCGGCGCACACGGCGTGGATGGCCACGAGCTGGACCTCCTGGATCGCCGCGGTGCTCGGCGCGTCGACGACGAGGGCCTCGTCGACGAGCCCGGCGAGTGGGTTCGGCGCCGGGCCGGTCATCGCCCACACCCGCATCCCGGCGTCGAGCCCGCGCTTGGCCGCGTGGATGACGTTGCTGCTCGTGCCGCTCGTCGAGAGGAGCACGAGGACGTCCCCGGGCCGTCCGTGGGCGGCGACCTGGCGGGCGAAGACCTCGTCCGGCCCGTAGTCGTTGAGGATGGCGGTCAGGCTCGAGGTCTCCGCGGTGAGCGCGATCGCGGAGAGCGGCCGCCGGTCGGTGCACCACCGCCCGACGAGCTCGGCCGTGAGGTGCTGGGCCTCCGCCGCGCTGCCGCCGTTGCCCGCGGCGAGCAGCCGGCCGCCGCCGACGAGGGTCGTGGCCAGGCGCTCCCCCCACGAGGTGACGAGCGGCGCCTGCTGGACGAGCGAGCGCATCCCGGTCTCGATCTCGCGCGCGTGCTCCTCGACCCAGGCGCGGCGGGCGGGCGCGCGGCCCGACCGGGCGATGGTGCCGGCGAGCGCGGTCTCGGTCCGCTCGGCGACGACCGACCAGTCGAAGCGCTCGACGGCGCGGGCCCGCGCGCGACGGCCCATCCGGGTCGCCTCCTCGGGGTCGTCGAGGAGCCGGCGCACGCCGGCGACGAGGGCCGGGACGTCACGCGGCGGGACGAGGACGCCGGTGACGCCGTCCTCGACGGAGTCGAGCAGGCCGCCGACCGCGGCGCCGACGACCGGCCGGCCGCACGCCGCCGCCTCGAGGGGGGTGATGCCGAACGGCTCGTACCACGGCGTGGCGAGGACGACGTCGGCGGAGCGGTAGAGGGCCGGCATCGCCTCTTGGGGCCGGGACCCGGTGAGGGTGACCCGGTCCCCGACACCGAGGGAGTCGGCGAGGGCGCGCAGCCGGACCGCCTCGGGGTCCTCGTGCAGCCGCGCCTCCGGCGGCCCGCCGACGAGGACGAGCTCGGCGTCCGGCAGTGCGGCGAGGGCGCGGACCGCGAGGTCGAAGCCCTTGCGCTCGACGAGCCGGCCGACGGCGAGCAGCCGCGCCCGGCCGGCGGCGTCGGCGCGGTCCTCCGGCCCGGCGAGCGGGCCGTCCGGTGTGAAGACCTCGGTGTCGACGCCGCACGGGACGACCTCGACGTGGTGGGTCGGCACGCCGAGCCGCTCGAGCTCGTCGACCTCGGCGCGGCACGTGGCCACGACCGTGTCGACCTCGTGCGCCACCCGCGGCTCGAGGTCGGCGCGCTCGGGTGGGCTCGTGTCGGCCTCCTTCTGGTGGCGCCGCTTGACGCTACCGAGGGCGTGGAAGGTCTGGACCACCGGGACCGAGCGGGCCCGTCCTGCCGAGAGGGCCGCGAGCCCGGACATCCAGAAGTGGCCGTGGACGACGTCGGGGTCCCCCGTTCGCCGCCAGTCCTCGACGAGCCAGTCGGCGAACCCGTCCATGTACGGGAGGAGGTCGTCCTTGGCGACGTGCTCGGCGGGTCCCGCCGGCACGTGGACGACGACGACCCCGGGTGCCACCGGGACCCGCTCGGGCAGGCCCGGGTCGTCCCGTCGGGTGTAGACGCGGACGTCGTGCCCCAGACGGGCGAGCCGCAGGCTCAGCTGGGCCACGTGGACGTTCTGCCCCCCGGCGTCGGCCTCGCCGAGCGCCGCGAGCGGGCTCGCGTGCTCGGACACCATCGCGATCTTCACGGTGCCACCTCCTTCAGGGTGCGGTCCCAGTCGGACAGGAACCTGGTGAGCGAGTAGCGGTCGAGCGCGTGGGCCCGGGCGGCACGGCCGCGGGCCGCGGCCTCGTCGGGGTCGGCGCACCAGCGGGTGGCGGCCGCGCGCAGCAGCCCGAGGTCGTTGGACACGACGCCGGCCTCCGGCGGCACCGCCTCGGGCGCCTCGGTCGTCGAGAGTGCGAGGACGGGCATCCCCAGGGTCATCGCCTCGATGAGGGAGAGCCCGAGGCTGGTCCACCGGTACGGGTGGAAGTACACCCGGTGGCGGGCCAGCTCGTCGTGGAGCCGGGCCTGCGGCAGGTCGTGGCAGCGCGACCGGTCCAGCCCGCGGACGCCGCGCTCCTCGGCGAGGGCGCCGAGGCCGTTCGTGCCCATCCCGTAGACGGTCACCGGGAGGGTGCTGGCCAGGTCGAGGACGAGGTCGCTCCCGGCGACCCGCCAGCGGCGCACCGGCTCGTTGACGCAGACCGCGACGTCGGGCTCCTCCCCCGTGTACCGGTGGCCGGGGTCGGGGATGCCGTGGTCGACGACGGCGGCTGGGTGGTCGCCGCAGTCCCACGCCATCGCGTTGAAGGCGGTGACGTGGACGACGGGGACGCCGGCGAGCCGGGGGTCGTGGAGCACCGGGTGCTCGGAGCGGACCGCGTGGCCGGTCGGCGCGTTGTGCTCGAGGTAGACGGCCGGCAGGTCAGTGCCGACCCGGCGGCCGGTCCAGCGCTCGACGAGGTCGACCTCGTGCGGGCGCTGGAGGACGACGACGTCGAGCTCCTCGTCGCACAGGTCGTCGACGGGCACCTCCCGGGCGGACGCGGGCCAGTCCCACGTCCGCGCCCGGCCGACACCGTCGGGCCCGCGGTCGGGCAGCAGGGGCAGGACGTACTCGTGAGCGCCCTGGACGAAGGACGTGCAGTACGAGCCGTGGACGTGCCAGAGGAGGACCTTCACGACGCCCGCACCCCCTCGGCCCGCACGGAGGCCGGCGGCCGGCCCGCGAGCGCCGTCACCGCCGCGAGCACCTCGTCGCCGGTCACCGCGGTGCACGGGTGGCCGGGCACCGGACAGGTGCGGGCGCGGGTCAGCCGGCAGGCAGCGAACTGGTCGCCGAGGACCACGCAGGGGACGCCCCACGGCCGCCAGCGCTCGAGCGGGACGACCGGGGCGAAGACGCTGACGACGGGCGTCCCGACCGCCGCCGCGAGGTGCGCGGGACCGGTGTTGCCGACGACGCACGCCGCGGCCCCGGAGAGCACGGCGGCGAGCTCGGCGAAGGTCGTCCGGCCGGTGAGGTCGGTGCCGCCGGCCGGGGTCACCGCCTCGCCGACCACCTCCTCCCCCGGGCCACCGGTGACGACGACCCGCCATCCCGCCGCCGCCAGGACGCGGGCGTGCTCGGCGGCATGCGCGACGCCGATGGCTCGGGCCGGCACCGACGCCGTCGGGTGGAGGACGACGTACGGCTCGTCGAGGCCCCGCCGCAGCGGGGGGTGGACGACCCGCAGCCGGGTGTCGGCGAGCCGTGGATGGCCGGCCGCCTCGACGACGCCGCACATCGCCTCGACCTCGTGGCCGCCCCCCATGCCGGGGTCGTCCCGGCCCTCGACCCGGCGGTGCCGGACGTCGAGCAGCACGCCGGGGTAGGCGTCGCTCGTGCCGACGACCCTTGGCACCCCGGCCCAGCGGGCGAGCAGGGCCATCGGCAGCGGGCTCTGGTGGTACGACGTCAGGACGACCACCTCGTCGTACCGACCGGCACGCAGCAGGGCGAGCAGCGCGTCGAGCCGCGCCGGGTCGCCGTCATCCGCCGCGTCTCGGGTCCACGGCACGTCGGCGACGTGGACCTCGTCGACACCCGGGAGCAGGGCCGCGGCGGCGGCACCGGCCGGCGAGACGAGGAGGTGTACCTCGGCCACGTCGGCCCGCAGCTGGCGCAGCGCCGGGCCGGCGAGGAGGACGTCCCCGTCGCTGTCGGCCCGGACGGCCAGGACGCGTCCGGTGGGTCGGCGCTCAGCCACGGCGCCACCCGAGGACGAGGTCCACGGCGCTCCCGAGGTCGGTGGCGACGACGGGTGCCGCCGCCACCTCCTCCGGGCGGGTCGACGGCGTGGGGACGAGCACCGCGCGCGCCCCGGCAGCGCGGGCCGCTTCGGCGTCGGCACCGATATCGCCGATGACGACGCACTCCTCCGCACGGACCCCGAGGGCGCGGGCCGCGGCGTGCACGAGTCCCGGCGCGGGCTTGCGGCACGCGCACCCCTCGTCCGGCCCGTGCGGGCACACCTGCCAGGTCTGGAACGGCCCGAGCCGCGCCTCGACCTCGTCGTTGACGGCGTCGACCTCGTCACCGGTGACGAGCCCGCGGGCGATCCCGGACTGGTTGCTCACGACACCGAGCGGCAGGCCCGCGGCGCGCAGCCGGTCGAGCGCCTCCCGGGCACCGTCGACCGGCGCCACGGCGGCCGGGTCGCCGTTGTAGGGGACGTCGTGGACGAGGGTGCCGTCGCGGTCCAGGAGCACGGCCCGTGGCGGCGCCGGCCACGGACCCGCCGCCCGGTGGCGCCACCATCCGCGGACGCGGTGGAGGACCGCGGCGGGCGGGAGGAGCAGGCTCGTCACGACCATCGTCGCCACCTCGCCGGTCGTCCGAGGGCCCGGTGCGACGCGGATGCGGACGAGGTCGGCGAGGTGGGCGAGGTACGCCGTCGTCCCCACGCCGGCGACGACCCGGGCGGCCGGGTGGCGGCGGACCGCGGGGGCCGAGGCGACGGCCAGCGCCGCGCCGGCCGTCGCGGCCGCGTGTCGGCGGAGCAGCCCACGGCCGGTGCCGGCGAGCTCGCGCCACCGGCGGCCGTGCAGGCGCCGCATCAGGGCGTCGTCGGCGTTGCCGCGCTGGACCCGCACGCTCGTCATCGGCCCGGCGGGACGCACCGGGTGGTCGACGTGCCGGGCACCCCGGACCAGCCCCCACCCGGCCTGCCGCACCCGGAGCGCGAGGTCGGCGTCTTCGCGGTAGGCCCGCGGGAAGCGCTCGTCGAAGCCGTCGACGGCGAGGAGCGCGGACCGGCGGTAGGCCATGTCGGCGGTGGCCCACTGCGCCGTCTCGAGCCCTCGTGTCGACCGCTCCCAGTCCGTGGGGCGCCGGTGCGCCGGCAGCGGGACGTGGATCCGACCCTGCGAGCCGCCGACGTCGGCACCGAGACCGGCGAGGTCCGCGACGAGGCGCGCCGTCCAGTCCGGCGGCACGACGACGTCGTCGTCGAGGAAGGCCACCCACTCCGTCGTGGTGAGGCGCCAACCGAGGTTCCGTGCGGCGGCCGGACCCCGCCCCCAGCCCCGCACCACCGTGGGAACCGATGCCCGCTCCCCCAACGGCAGGGGCGGCGTCGGGTCCGCGCGGTCGTCGACGACGACGAGCTGCGCGGGCGCGGGCCCCTCCTGCCGGTCGAGGGCGTCGAGCAGGGCGGCGAGCGAGGGCCGGCCGACGGTCGGCACGACGACGGCGAACGTCAGCGGTGCGGCCGTCATCGGCGCCCCCCACCGGCGACGAGGTCGCCCCGGCGCACGAGGTGCGGCCCGAGGACGAGCGCGTCGACAGGCGCCGACCCGAAGAGCTCCAGGGCGTCCCGCGGGTCGTCGACCATGGGGCGGCCCGCCGTGTTGAGGCTGGTGTTGACGACGACCGGCAGCCCGGTGCGGGTCTCGAAGGCTCGCAGCAGAGCGGCCACCCGGGGGGTGGTGTCGTCGTCGACGGTCTGGACCCGGGCCGTGCCGTCGACGTGGACGACGGCGGGGATGCGGTCCCGCCACGCGGGGTCGACCCGGTGGACGAAGAGCATGTACGGGCTCGGGAGCGGCCCGTCGTGGAAGATCTCAGCGGCCCGCTCGAGGAGGACCATCGGCGCCACCGGCCGGAACTGCTCGCGCCCCTTGACCTCGTTGAGCCGCTCGAGGTTGGCGGCGCGCCCCGGGTGCGCCATGAGCGAGCGGCGGCCGAGGGCCCGGGGGCCGAACTCGCTGCGCCCGTCGAACCAGGCGAGCACACCGTCGGCGGCGAGCACGTCCGCGGCCTCGCCAGCGAGGTCGGCCGGCGTCGTGAACGGCACGGCCGCCCGGCGCAGCCACGCGGCGAGCTCGTCGTCGCGCCACCCCCGCCCCAGGGCGGCGCTCGTCATCGGCTCGGCGAGGCTCCCCCCGTCGGCGGCGACCTGCAACGCGGCCCCGAGGGAGGTGCCGGCGTCGCCGGCCGCGGGCTGGACCCACACGTCGTCGAAGCCGGTCTCCCGCCAGATGCGGCTGTTCGCCACGCAGTTCAGGGCGGTGCCCCCGGCCATCGTCAGCACCCGGTCACCGGTCCGCTCGTGCAGCCAGGTCGCGAGCTCGACGAGCACCTCCTCGAGCCGCGCCTGGACCGAGCACGCGAGGTCGGCGTACTCCGGCGGCCAGTCGTCCTCCGCGCCGGTGCGCCGCGGCGCGAAGGTCGACCAGTCCGGGACCGGCGCCTCGAAGCCGCCGTCCGGGGTGACCCGGATGCTCTCGCGCAGGGCGTCGAGGTGCACGGGCCGCCCGTACGAGGCCAGCGCCATCACCTTGTACTCGTCGCTGGAGCGGAGGAAGCCCAGGTGCTCGGTGAGCGACTCGTAGAGCAGGCCCAGCGAGTGCGGCAGCGCCTGGGCCGCGAGGACCTCGAGCCGGCCCCCCTCGTAGTGGCCGGCGAGGTGGCTCGCCTGCTCACCGCGGCCGTCGAGGACGAGCACGCTGCACGGCCGGCCGGCTCCGTCGAGCGGAGCGGCCAGGGCCGCCGACGCGGCGTGCGCGACGTGGTGGGGGACGAACCGGACCTGCTCGCGGTGCAGGCCCGGCAGGGCGGCGGCGATGAAGCCGGGCGCCGACTCGGCGTAGGTCCGCCGCAGCCAGTCCCACGGGTCGTCCAGGCCCATGTCCTCGGCCGGCTTGGCGAGCCCCGGGTCGAAGGAGTACGCGACCGCGTCGAGGTCCGCGGGGTCGAGCCCGGCCTCGGCGAGGCACCACCGCATCGAGTGCTCGGGCAGCTCCCACGCCGCGAAGGGCACCGGCCGCTTGCCGTGCTTGCGCCGCGAGAACCGCTCCTCCTCGGCGGCGGCGACCACGCGTCCGTCGACGACGAGCGCGGCCGACGGGTCGTGGAAGATCGCGTTGACTCCGAGAACCTTCATGCCCGGGACGTACCCCGCAGAACCGCTTCTCACCCGTCGGGCCGCAGAACCACTGCTCCCCCGCTGCGGACGTTTGGCGCGGTCCGTGCGGGGGAAGGGCCACGTCATGGCACCGACACGCACCGAGACGACCGTCCGCCCAAACACCACCGCCGAGGCGGTGACCGACACCGTGGCCGAGGTCGTCGGCCGGGCCTGCGACGCGGCGCCGGGATGGCGCGCCACGGCCCCCGGGGAGCGCGCCGGCCACCTCCGGGCTGCTGCCGCGCGCGTCCGGGAGTCGGCCGACGAGCTCGGGGAGCTGCTCTGCCGGACGACCGGCCGGCTGCTCGGCGAGGCGACCGCCTCCGCCCGGGTCGCCGCCGATCTGCTCGACGAGGCTGCGGTGACCGGGCTCTCCGGCGGCCGGGCCCTCGCCGGAGGCCCGGGCACCCTCGACCTGGTCCGCACCGAGCCGCGCGGCGTCGTCGGGGTCATCACGCCGTGGAACGACCCGTACCCGGCAGCCGTGGGCCTGCTCGCCGCGGCCCTCGTCACCGGCAACGTCGTCGTCCACAAGCCCTCGGAGCGCAGCGCCGCACCCGGACGGATGCTCACCGACCTCGTCGCCTCCTGCCTGCCGGAGGGTGTCCTCGGGGTCGTCGAGGGCGGGGCGGACGCCGGTGCCGCCCTCGCCTCGCAGGAGGG
>DASSQJ010000271.1:0-8729 GCA_035702545.1 Phycicoccus sp. | reverse complement strand
CGAGGGTCGTCCACGGGGCGTCCGAGTCGAGGAGGAGGTCGTCGACGTCCGGGTGAGCCGCGACGACGACGTGGAGGTCCGGTCCCCGGTCCTGGCGACGCAGCCCCCACAGGTGGCGGAGGAGGTGGTCGGACGGGCCGTCGACGATCGTCACGACGGCGAGACGGGGGTTCATCCAGGGCTCCTCTGGGACGGCGGGCCTGCGTGGCCCCCAGCACTCTCGCAACCGGGTCCGCGGCTCCGCTGCACCCCTGGGGGTGAGGTCGGGGACGTCCCGAGACCGGCCCGCGACGGCGGGGTCGGCTACGTTGGCCCTCATGGCCGAGCGCGAACAGCAGCCGGTCCGGGTGGCGCTCGTCAACGACTACGAGATCGTCGTCCAGGGGCTGGCCCGCCTGCTCGAGCCCTTCCGCGACCGGGTGGCGCTCGTGGAGCTCGACTCGCAGCAGCCGGTCGCCCGGGAGGTCGACGTCGTGCTCTACGACACCTTCGCCCAGGCGCAGGCCGACACCGCAGCCCTGGGGCACCTGCTCGCTCCCGGCCGCGAGGCCAAGGTCGTCGTCTACAGCTGGAACACGCAGGAGCGGCTCGTGCGGGCCGCCCTGGACCGGGGGGCTGCCGGGTACCTCTCGAAGGGCATGCCGGCCCTCGAGCTCGTCGCCGCGATCGAGCGCCTGCACCGTGGCGAACGGGTGAGCGACCGCAGCCCTGCGGGGGAGGACGACGCGGGGGACTGGCCGGGTCGGCGGGAGGGCCTGTCGGCGCGCGAGGCCGAGGTGCTGGCCCTGATCACCCAGGGCCTGACCAACGAGGAGATCGCCCGGCGGACCTACCTGTCGATCAACTCGGTGAAGTCCTACATCCGGTCGGCGTACCGGAAGGTCGGGGTCACCCGCCGGCCCGAGGCCATCCTCTGGGGGGTCCGGCACGGCTTCGAGCCGGACCGCGTGCGACGCCCCGGCCCGGATGCCGAGGACGGCGGACCGCCATCGGTGGGGCCTCCGGGCGCGTAGGCGCGCCGGTTCCCGGGTAGAGGTGCGGGGACTCCCGGAAGGAGACCCGGATGACCCACATCCCCGCCCAGCAGCAGGAGTGGCCCGGCCACACCGCCGGCCTCGACCCCCGCCCCGACCACGGCGAGTCCTGGCAGGGCCGCGACCGCTTGACCGGCAAACGGCTGCTCGTCACCGGCGGCGACTCCGGCATCGGCCGCGCCGTCGCGGTGCTGGCCGCCAAGGAGGGAGCCGCGGTCGTGGCGGTCACCCACCTCCCCGAGGAGGCCGACGACGCGCGCGAGACGGCGTCCGTGGTCGAGGCCGCCGGGGGCCGCGCCGTGCTGATGTCCGTCGACCTGCGCACCGCGGGCGCCGTCCACGAGGTGGCCGAACGGGTCCGGTCCGAGGTCGGCGGCCTCGACGTGCTCGTCTGCAACGCCGCGTACCAGATGACCCACGACTCGCTCGAGGAGTTCCCCCCGGAGCAGGTTCAGCGGACCTTCGAGACCAACGTCTTCTCGACGTTCTGGCTCGTGCGGGAGCTCGCCGAGGACCTCGAGGCGACCGGCGGCAACGTCGTCGTCACGACGTCGATCCAGGCGTACCAGCCGTCGGACCACCTCCTCGACTACGCGGCGACGAAGGCGGCGCTCAACAACCTCGTCGTGAACCTCGCCCAGGAGCTGGGGCCGCGCGGCGTCCGGGTCAACGCCGTTGCCCCCGGTCCGATCTGGACCCCGCTCATCCCGGCGACGATGCCCGAGGAGAAGGTCGAGGACTTCGGCTCCGACACCCCGCTCGGGCGGGCCGGGCAGCCGGTGGAGGTCGCCGCCGCGTTCGTCTTCCTCGCCTCCGACGAGGCGAGCTACGTGTCCGGGACGGTCCTCGGCGTCACCGGCGGCAAGCCGGTGTTCTGACCGCTGGGCTCGGTCGGGCCGGGGTCAGCTCCCTCCGGCCGGCTTCTCGGCGGCGCCCTCCTCGGACCCCTCACGGGTGAAGAAGGAGATCCGGCCGTCGGCCTCGAGCACCGCGTACTCGATCTCGCTCGTGCGCCGGATGCCCTGCTCACGCGCGGAGACGAGGAGGTCCTCGAGGGCGAGGCGCTGCCGCCGCATCGCCTCCTCGAGGGGGCGGCCGTCCGCGACGACGAGGAGGGGGCGCCCCGTGGCCACCGGGCGGGCGCGAGGGACCCGGTACTGCAGCCAGGACAGGGCGGCCGTGAGCAGCGCGAAGGTCCCGACGGCGAGGATCCCCCCGGTCAGCGAGTAGTCCTGCTGGGTGACCGCCTGCTGGATGAGGTCACCGAGGACGACGTAGAGGACGAGGTCGAAGGTGCTCAGCTCGCCGAGGGTGGACCGCCCCATCGCGCGGGTGAGCAGCCACAGGAAGACGAACATGACAGCGGCGCGGATGACGATCTCCACCTCGGGCTCCTCTCGGGCGGCGGCCGCCCGCCGGCGGCCGGGATGCAGGGGGCTACGGCAGCAGGACGGTCCGGAACGGTACGGTGGCCAGCCGCCGGCCGGAGTCCATGACGGCCACCCAGCCATCTCGGCCCCGCTGCGACGACGGCTGGATGTAGGCGTCGTACGCGACGACGAAGGTGTCGCCCTCCGGCGCGTTGAACGTCAGGTACCACGTGTCGCCGTCGCGGGTCTCGTCCGACGGTGACGGCTGCCAGCCCTGGGTCTCGAAGATCTCGAAGTACGACCCCTTGACCGCCAGGGTCACCTGGTCGCCGAAGCCGCCGGGATGGGTGACCTTGACCGTCCACGGGACGTCGAGCCCGGCGCGGGCGATCGCGGGGTACTCGACATCGACCGTCCAGCCCTCCTGCGAGGCGCTCGCCGTCGTGCTGTGGACGCCGAGCAGCCCGAGGAGGCCGAGGAGGACGACGACGAGCAGCGCGGCGAGGAACGCCCGCCGGGCCCAGACCGCGGCGGGGCGCGTCGGGGTGGAGTCGACGTCGTCGAGGGTCGAGGTCGGCACGCGCACGTCCAACGTCTACACCGCCCGAGCGGCCCACGGGGGGTTGCCGACGCGCCGTCCCCCGCCCCCACCACCCGGCTTGCGTCCCCGCGGCGAGCGGGTGGAGGTGATGGCGCTCGGGTTTCGGCGCGATGTCACCTCGACCGCGCGGGCGGCTCAGCCGACGACCTCGACGAGGTGCTCCCGGCGGGGCACGAGCTCCCCGACGACCGGGTAGCCCGGCACCGCCCCGGCGACGAGGAGCCCACCCGAGGTCTGGGCATCCGCGAGGAGCACGAGCTCGTCCTCCTCGACCCGGGCGGACAGGTGTGGTCGGACCCACTCGAGGTTGCGCCGGCTGCCCCCCGGCACGTACCCCGCCGCCAGCGACCCGCGGGCGCCGTCGACGTAGGGGACCGCGCCCGCCTCGACGACCGCCGTGACCCCGCTCGCGCGGCACAGCTTGAGGAGGTGGCCGAGCAGCCCGAACCCGGTGACGTCGGTCGCGGCTCGCGCGCCCGCGGCGAGGGCCGCGCGGGAGGCCTCTCGGTTCAGCATCGTCATCACCTCGACCGCCTCGGGAAAGACCTCGCCCGTCGCCTTGTGCCGGTTGTTGAGGACGCCGAGGCCGAGCGGCTTGGTCAGGGTCAACGGCACTCCGGCGACGGCGGCGTCGTTGCGCAACAACCGTTCCGGGTCGGCGAGGCCGGTCACGGCGAGTCCGTACTTGGGCTCGACGTCGTCGACGCTGTGCCCGCCGGCGAGGTGGCACCCGGCCTCGCGGGCCACGTCGGCGCCACCGCGCAGGACGTCCGTCGCGACGTCGAACGGGATGCGGTCGCGGGGCCACGCGAGCAGGTTCACCGCGACGAGCGGCTCCCCACCCATGGCGTAGACGTCGGAGAGCGCGTTCGCCGCGGCGATCCGGCCCCAGTCGTAGGGGTCGTCGACGACGGGCGTGAAGAAGTCCGTCGTGAGGACGACCGCCCGGCCGCCCTCGACCCGGACGACCGCCGCGTCGTCGCCCGTCTCGACCCCGACGAGCAGGTCGGGCCCGGCGGCCGGCACGAGGGCCCCGAGCACCCGCTCGAGCTCTCCCGGCGGCACCTTGCACGCGCAGCCGCCCCCGGACGCGAACTGGGTGAGCCGCAGGTGCCTCGGGGGAGCCTCGTCGAGCGTCGTCACCCGGCCATTGTGCGGCGCCCGGCCTCCCGTTCACGCTGCTCGCGCCGCTCCTTCTGCGGGATGACCGTGTACTTCGGGTCCGCGGCGGACGCGAGCCCGGCCTCGAAGATCCCGAACCGGGTCATCGCGGACGCCGCGACGCACGTCGCTCCGGCGAGCACGGAGAGGGTGCGCGAGCGGCCCCCCGCGAGCAGGGCTGCGCCACCGGCGACCGCCGTCATGACGCGCGCCGCCTTCATCAGGCGCCCGGGTCGCCCTTCGCGGTACGGCTCGGCGACCAGCCCGAGGCGACGGGTCAGGGTCTCCGCGGCGGCGAGCTCCATGACGGCGCCCGCAGCGAGCATCCGCCGTGCCGGACCCGCCTGCGCGGTCGGGGCGAAGACGAGCGCGAGCCCACCGGCCGCGGTCGCCCCGGACCCGGCGAAGACGAAGGGCAGCTCGCGGTGCGCCTCGTGCCACGCCGGGACGGCGGTGTTCGCGATGAGGGCGGCGGTGTACGTGGCCAGGCCCGGGCCGAGGGCCGCCGCGCCGACACCCGCGGCGCGGCCCAGCCGGGGCAGCCGGCCGGACACCTCGGACGCGGCCGCCGCCGCGGACAGCCCGCTGAACGGGGCGAGGATCCACGAGCCGACGGACAGCGGCGAGGTCGGCTTGAACACGCGGAGCATGTTGAGGAACCGCTCGGGCCGGTGCAGGTCGTGGATGAGCGCGACCGTGCCGAGGCCGGCGCCCGCGCTCGCCGCCAGCCGCGCGACCCGCTCGAGGTCGGGCCGGCCGGTGGCGGCGGCCCCCTCGGCGAGCACGGCCGACGCCCCGGCGAGCCCGCCGAGGAAGAGGTAGAGCGGCACGTCGGGCGTCTTCCACGTCGGTGCCTTGAGGATCGGCCGGCCGTAGTACGAGGCGAAGTCGGCGCTCGGCACCATCCGCTGTTCCTTCATCGCCGCCTCCCGAGGAACGACGCCACGCCCATGGCGACCAGCCCGACGGCGGCCCCCCCGACGTGCCGCCACATCGACGGCAGGTCACGCGTGGTGACGACGGGGTCGGGCGGCAGCCCGTACACCTCGGGCTCGTCGAGGAGGAGGAAGAAGGCCCCGTCCCCGCCGACGCCGTCGTCCGGGTCGGCGCCGTAGAGACGGGCGCCGTCGACGCCCTGCTCCCGCAGCTCGCCGAGCCGGTGACGGGCCTTCTCGCGCAGCGCCCCGAGCTCGCCGTACTGGATGGACTCCGTCGGGCACGCCTGCGCGCAGGCCGGGGTCATCCCGGCGCCGATCCGGTCGTAGCACAGGGTGCACTTGAAGGCCCGGCCGTCGCCCTCGCGGATGTCGATGACGCCGTAGGGGCAGGCCGGGACGCAGTAGCCGCAGCCGTTGCAGACGTCGGACTGGACGACGACCGTGCCGAACTCGGTCCGGAACAGCGCCCCGGTCGGGCACACGTCGAGGCAGGCCGCGTGGGTGCAGTGCTTGCAGACGTCGGAGGACATCAGCCACCGGACGCCCTCTTCGCCGGCCTCACCCGAGGCCCCGCCCGCGCTCTCGACCCCGCCCCCGGCACCCGACCCGGGCGGCCCGACCCCGGGCATCCCGAGCTCGGTGCGGGTGCCGCGGCTCGCGGGTTGCTCGACGAACGCGACGTGCCGCCACGTGCTCGCCCCGAGCCCCCCGGTGTTGTCGTACGACATCCCCGTGAGGGTGAGCCCGTCCTCTGGCACCGCGTTCCACTCCTTGCAGGCGACCTCGCAGGCCTTGCACCCGATGCACACCGAGGTGTCGGTGAAGAACCCCATCCGGGGCGGGTGGTCGACGTGCCCGGCGTCACCGGCGACGTCGTGGAGCGGGCCGGACAGGGAACTGCTCACGAGTCCTCCTCTGCGGGGTGGGCGCCGGACCGTCGCCGGTACTCCTCGACGAGGGCGACGAGCGCCGGGCCCCTCGGCCGTCGGCCGGCCCGGATGTCGCACGTCCCCACCTTGTCCTGGATGTGGACGTTGGGGTCGAGGGCGACGCCGACGAGGTCGTTGACCGAGTCGCCACGGGTCAGCCCGCGCTGGCCCCAGTGGTACGGCAGGCCGACGTGCTCGACGTACTGGTCGCCGACGCGCAGCGAGCGCATCCGCGCGGTGACGAGGACGCGCGCCTCGATGGCCGAACGCGACGTCACGATGGTCGCCCAGCCGCCGTGCTCGAGCCCCCGCTCCGCGGCGAGCCGCGGCGAGACCTCGCAGAACATCTCCGGCTGGAGCTCGCTGAGGTACGGCAGCGTGCGGGACATCCCGCCGGCCGTGTGGTGCTCGGTCAGCCGGTAGCTCGTGAAGACGTACGGGAAGACGCGGCTCGCCGTCGGGTTGAGCGGGTTGGACGGCACGCCCAGGTCCTCGTGGGCGGGATTGCTCTGGCGCGGGTGCACCGCGTTGCGCACCGGCGACTCCACGGGCTCGTAGTACGCCGGCAGCGGCCCGTCGGCGAGGCCGGTCGGCACGTAGAGCCACGCCTTGCCGTCGGTCTGCATGATGAAGGGGTCGCGCCCGCCGAGGGCGTCCGGCCCGGTCGCGCCGTCCGGCGGGACGTGGTCGGGGGCCCGGTCCGGGACGAAGTCCGGGACGTCCTCGCCGGTCCACTTCCCCGCCTCGGCGTCCCACCACACGTAGCGCTTCCGCTCGCTCCACGGCCGGCCGTCGGGGTCGGCCGAGGCCCGGTTGTAGAGGATGCGCCGGTTCGCCGGCCACGCCCACCCCCACTCCGGCGCGACGAGCGACTGCTCCCAGTGCGGGGTACGCCGGGCGGCCTGGTTCACCTCGTCGGCGTACACGCCGCAGTAGATCCAGCAGCCGCAGGCGGTCGACCCGTCCTTGCGCAGCTCGGTGTAGGCCGACAGCGCCGCGCCGTCGGGGCCCCAGCCGTTGATCTCGCGGAGGACCGCCTCGGCACTGGGCTCCTGCAGCGGCCCCTCGGTCGGGTAGTCCCACGTGAGGTCGAGCAGCGGGCGGTCCATCTCGTCGGTCGAGCCCGCGAGCCGCTCCCGGATGCGGCGGCCCAGCTCGAAGTAGAACTGCAGGTCGCTGCGCGCGTCGCCCGGAGGCAGGACGGCCTGGTGGCGCCACTGGAGCATCCGCTGGGTGTTGGTGAAGCTGCCCGCCTTCTCGACGTGCGACGCGGCGGGGAGGAAGAACACCTCCGTGCCGATCTCGTCGGTGACGAGCTCACCGGTCTCGATCTCGGGACCGTCCTTCCAGAAGGTGGCCGTCTCGATCATCGTGAGGTCGCGGACGACGAGCCAGTCGAGGTTGGCCAGCCCGAGCCGCTGCATCTTCCCGTTCGCGGACCCGACGGCCGGGTTCTCACCGACGACGAAGTAGCCCGTGCAGGTGCCCTCGATCTGGGCGACGACCGTGTCGTAGGTGCCGTGGTGGCCGGTGAGCCGGGGCAGGTAGTCGAAGCAGTAGTCGTTCTCCGCCGTGGCCGCGTCGCCCCACCACGCCTTGAGCAGGCTGACCGTGTAGGCGTCCATGTTGCCCCAGAAGCCGGTCGACCCGGCGTCCTCGGCGACGAAGGAGGCGAGGTCCTCGTGCTGGTGGGCGTGCGGCATCGGGATGTACCCGGGGAGGATGTTGAACAGGGTCGGGATGTCGGTCGAGCCCTGGATGCTCGCGTGGCCGCGGAGGGCGAGGATGCCGCCTCCGGGCCGGCCGATGTTGCCGAGGAGCAGCTGGAGGATGGAGGCCGCCCGGATCGTCTGCACCCCTGTGGAGTGGTGGGTCCACCCGACGGCGTAGCAGAAGGCGGTGGTGCGCTCGCGCCCCGAGTTCTCGGTGATCGCCCGAGCCACCTCGAGGAACTGCTCGGGCGGGACGCCGCACACCTCGGCGACGAGCTCGGGGGTGTAGCGCGCGAAGTGCCGCTTGAGCACCTGGTAGACGCACCGGGGGTGCTGGAGGGTCTCGTCGCGCTCCGGCTTCGCGTGCACGGTCGGTCCGCCCGACCCGGCCTGCTCCGAGCGCGCGGCCTCGTGCTCGGTCGGCTCCTCGGACGGCGTCGGTCCGGCGGGCTGGCCGGGGTCGCGCTCGCCGGCGGCGGGGGCCTGCGGTGCGCCCTCGTACTGCCAGGACGTCGGGTCGTACTGGCCCTTGTCGGGGTCGTAGCCGGAGAACAGCCCGTCGAGGTCCTCGGTGTCGCGGAACTCCTCACCGACGATGGCGGCGGCGTTCGTGTAGGCGACGACGTACTCGCGGAAGTCGAGCTCGTTCTCGAGGACGTGGTTGACGAGCGCGCCGAGGAAGACGATGTCGGTTCCCGCCCGCAGCGGGACGTGGAGGTCGGCGACGGCCGAGGTCCGGGTGAACCGCGGGTCGACGTGGATGACCCTCGCGCCCTTCCGCTTCGCCTCCATCACCCACTGGAAGCCCACCGGGTGCGCCTCCGCCATGTTGGAACCCTCGATGAGGATGCAGTCAGCGTTGGAGAGGTCCTGCAGGAAGGTTGTTGCGCCACCACGGCCGAACGAGGTTCCCAGACCGGGAACCGTGGAGGAGTGTCAAATACGGGCCTGGTTCTCGATCTGGATCGCGCCCATCGCCGTGTA
>DASSQJ010000270.1:0-6535 GCA_035702545.1 Phycicoccus sp. | reverse complement strand
GAGTCCCGCTGGGCCGACCACGAGCTCGCGGACCACGAGCTCGCCGAGGCCACCCTCACCTGGGACACCGAACCCGACGGACACGACGACGACGACTTCACCGACGAGTACTGGCGCGACCACGAAGCCCAGTTCCAGACCGCCTGCTGAGCCGCGTGCAGCATGCCGCCTGCCGAAGCAGGCTGCGCGGTCAGCCCGGGGTCTTCGACTGGCCGGCTCTCGGCTCGTCGTCGATGCGGTGGCGTCTTGGGCATGGTCCGACTCAGGCTGCTACGGCGTCGGGCTGCTGCGCCGTCAGGGCGCCGACGTCCCGGTGGAAGAGCCGGCCGCGGGTGAGGACGACGAGCGCGGCGGCGGGGACGAGGCTCACGACTCCGGCGGTCCAGATGAGGGTGTGGTCCGCGCCGACGACCCCGATGTACGTGTACGTCGCGTTGAACGTCGCGTGGAAGAGGGCGGCGGCGAGCACGGTGCCCCGCGTCGCGTTGACGAAGCCGCTCATGACGACGCAGGTCGGGACGATGAGGAGGAGGAACGCGGCGAACGGCAGGCCGTTGTCCTTCTCGCCCGGGACGTTGAGCAGCGGCAGGTGCCAGAGCCCCCAGACCACCCCGAGCAGCAGGCTCGCCGCGAGCGGGTGCATCCGGACCTGGAGGCGCGGCAGGATCAGGCCGGTCCAGCCGGCCTCCTCGGTGAGGAGGAACAGGCCGATCGCGTAGGAGAAGTAGACGAGGCAGCCCGAGAGGCTCATCGTCTCGCCGAGGTGCAGTGGGTGCCCCGTCGCGACGGTCACGGCGACGGTCGCGGCCCCGATGAGCAGCGGCACGACGACCGCCGCTCCGTAGACCCACGCCGGGCCGTGCCAGCGGACGATCCGCCGGGTCAGCTCGCCCAGCGCTCGGCGCCCCCCGATGGCCAGGGCGGCGAGGGCGATGGAGGGGGTGAGCACCCACAGGGCGATGCCCTGCGGGAGCCGCCACCCGATGAGGCCGTCGGCCTGAGCGATCGCCGAGAGCCACACCGTCCACGGCAGGAGGAACATCGCGACGACGGCGACAACGAGGTGCCGCGTGCGGGAAGTGGCGGCGACGATCCCGGACGCGCCCGTGCGGTCGGTGGCGGAGGCGTCCGGCGCGGCCGGGACGGGGAGCGGGCTGCTTGTCAGGCGGATGGTGCTCATCGGGTGCTTCCTTCGGGACGGTCGGAGAGAGGTGCTGGGGTGTCCTCAACTCTGTCGACCACGGTCGCGGCGCGCGTCGGCTCCCGGGTGGATCCCACTCGAAGGCAAGTCCACCCACGGGTGGAGACCGGCGGGTCCCGCCGCCCCGGCCCCCGGCCCTGGGTCCCCAGGACGCTCAGTCGGTCGGCGCCATCCCGGTCCGGTAGGCGTACGCGACGAGGGCGGCCCGGTCGCGGCACCCCGTCTTGGCGAGCAGGTGGTTGACGTGGGTCTTCACCGTCGCCTCGGAGACGAAGAGCCGCGCGGCGACCTCGGTGTTGCTCAGGCCGCGGGCGATCTCGGTGAGGACCTCGCGCTCCCGCGCCGTCAGCGACTCGTCGACCGGCTCCGGGGGCCCCGCGGTCGCCGCCGTCCCCACGTGCTGGCCCGACGCGAGGGCGTCGAGCAGCCGGCGCTGCACCGACGGGTCGAGCTGGGCGTCACCGGCCGCGACCGACAGCACGGCCGCGCGGATCTCCTCGGCGCCGGCGTCCTTCGTCAGGTAGCCCCGGGCGCCCGCCTGCAGGGCTCCGAAGACCCACTGGTCGTCGGCGTACGTCGTGAGGACGACGACCCGTGCCCGGGCCCCCGCGGCGGTGAGGCGACGGGTCGCCTCGACACCGTCGACGGTCGGCATCCCGAGGTCCATGAGGACGACGTCGGGGTCGGAGGACTCCACCTGCCGGATCGCGTCCGCCCCGTCGACCGCGCTGCCGACGACCTCGATGCCGTCGAGCAGCCCGAGCATCATGGTCAGCCCGTCACGGACCACCTTCTGGTCGTCCGCCACGAGCACCCGGACCGGGCGGTCAGCCGCCGTCATCGCGCCACCGCCCCGCCCCGGACCGGCATCGCGAGGTGCACGCGCCATCCGCTCTCGGTCGGCCCGGCCTCGAGACGCCCGCCGGCCAGGGCGGCCCGCTCGGCGAGGCCGGTGAGCCCGAACCCGCCCGACGGCAGCCCCGCCGACCGGCCGCCGGTGTTCACGACCTCGACCTCGACGGTGTCGGGATGCCAGGTGAGCGTGACGCAGGTCGGTGCGCCCTGCGCGTGCTTCGCCACGTTGGCCAGGGCCTCCTGGACGGCGCGGTAGAGGGGGAGGCCCCGCTCGGGGGACAGGGGAACGGGGTCGCCGACGACCGTGTAGGTCACCGGCGCGCCGGTCGCGAGGCGGGCCTGCTCGACGAGCTCGGGGACCTGCGCCGGCCCGGGCAGCTCGTCGCCGCGCAGCGTCGCGACCGCCCGTTTCGCGCCGGACATCCCACTGCGGGCGAGCCCGTGGGCGCCCTCGAGCTGCTCGACGAGGCGCGGGTCGGCGCCGGTGTGCGTGGCGAGGAGACGGGCCCCCTCGAGCTGGACGGCCAGTCCGGAGAGCGTGTGGGCGAGGACGTCGTGGAGCTCGCGCGCGATGCGGCCCCGCTCGGCGAGGACCGCGGCCTCCTCCCGCGCCTGGCGGGTCTCGTCCTGGAGGCGGAGGAGCTCCCGGGCCCGGTCGTGCGCGTCCCGGTTGG
This sequence comes from Phycicoccus sp., assembly GCA_035702545.1. Classification (GTDB taxonomy): domain Bacteria; phylum Actinomycetota; class Actinomycetes; order Actinomycetales; family Dermatophilaceae; genus DASSQJ01. The sequence goes on along the minus strand of DASSQJ010000270.1, from coordinate 3,805 downwards.
CTCCCGCGAACGCGGACGCGACGAGGAGGAAGCCGCCGCCGATGGCGAGGTTGAGCGCCGCGGACGCCGGCTCCTCCGACATGCTCGCCTCCGCCCAGGCGCCCGCGGCGATGACGACGACACCCGCAATGAACGCGGTGCGCCGTGGGAGCCGCAGTCCGATCCCCGTGACGGCCATGAAGGGAAGGATGTAGGCCGGGCCGGTCGGGTTGAGCCGGTCGACGGCGGCGCCGAGCAGGCCGGCGCCGACGAGCAGCGCGACGACGACCCGCGGGTCGCTGACGCGGAGGCTGAGCGAGGTGAGCCACAGGACGAGGGCGAGCGCCGTCATGGCGACGACCGCCGTCCGGGCCCCGCCGCTCGCCGGGAGGCGCCCGACGAGGGTGCCCACGGCGACGAAGCCGGCCGCCACCCAGCCGGCCACGACCATGACCCGACGGAGGTCCGTGGTGGGCCGGTCGGCCGGCGCGGTGCTCGCGTCGGTGGCGGGCTGGGGTGACGGCACGTCGCTCCTCGAGGGGGCAGCGGATGGGCGGGGGCGTCGGTGGCTCAACGGTAGAGCGTCACCGGGCTCGCGGTCGCCGGCGCCGTGCGCTCCGTCGCTTGTAGGGCGCGCAGCCCCGTCACGGCGAGTCGGGAGAGCACCATGGCGAGGGCCATGATGACGAACGCCGCGGTCCACGCGTCGGCACCGGTGATGAGGTGGTCGCGGGAGAACTCGCCGATGGCGCGGGGGAACCAGTGCTCGGCGCCGTAGGCGAAGAGGACGCGGCCGCCGATGACGGCGACCCACAGAGCCGCGAACGCCGTTCCGGCCGTGGCGAGGACGCGGCCGTCCTGTCGGCGGACACGGACGGCGAGCGCGGCGACGACCCCGAGGGCGAGGCCGGCGGCGAGCCCCGCGAGCTCGAGCACCCCGTCGTTGCCGAGGGTCGGCGCGTCCTTCAGGTAGAACCAGCCGGCCGCGGCGACGACGAACAGCGGGACGGTGACCCGGCGACGGGTCAGGGTGCGCGTGCCGAGGTTGCTCGACAGGATCCACGCGAGGAGGGCGAGGTTGAGGAGGTACTGGCCGGTGGTCATCAGAGGTGCTCCGTGGGGTGTGGGGGGACTGCGGTCCCACCACTGTCCGTGGGGCACGGGGCCCCTCGCGTCGCCCTCGGGGTGGAACCCGCGTGACCCCGTCTCCACCCCCGGGTGGAGACGGGCTCGTCAGCGCGGAGCCTCGTCGCCGTCGCGGCGTGAGGTGATGTGCTCGCTGCCGGTCTCCTCGAGGTCGGCGTCCTCCGGCTCCCACGGGGCCGGCACCGTGCGGGCCGCCTTGACGCCGGCGGCGATCGAGTGCCACACGTGGCCGGGCCCGAGCTCGTCGAGGAACCCCGAGCGGTCCAGCACCTGGCGGACGTTGCCGAAGACCCTGACGAGGTGGAGGTCGATGCCGGCCGCGCGTAGCCGCTCGAGCAGCCCGCCGAGACGGTCGGCGGACGTCGTGTCCATCTGGTTCGACGCCTCGAGGTCGAGGACGACGGCCTGGAGCCCCTCCCGTCCGGCCACCTCTCCGTCGATGCGGCGGACCACCGAGTTCGCGTTGGCCCAGAACAGCGGCCCGTCGGGTCGGAGCACGATCACGCCGGGGTACGTGCGCCGCGCCGGGTCGTGGCGCACGGATCCCCAGGCCGCCTTCTCGCCCGCCACCCGGCCCATCTCGTCGACGTGGACCTGCATCGAGCGGTAGATGAGCCCGAGCAGCGAGGTGCCGATCGCGACGAGCAGCCCACCGAGCGGGCCGAGCAGGAGGACCCCGACGAGCGCGACCGTCGCGGCGACGACGTCGTTGCGGCGCACGGTGGCGTACCGGCGGAACACCGAGGGGTGGACCAGGCCCCAGACGGCGTGGATGACGACGGCCGAGAGGACCGCCCGCGGCAGCTCCGCGAGCAGCCCGGCGGCCACGGCGAGGAAGCCGATGACGACGACCGCGGCGGCGACGCTGCTCACCTGGGTGAACGCGCCCGCCCGGGCGTTCGCCGCGGTCTTCGACAGGGACCCACCGACGCCCATCCCGCCGAAGAGCCCCGCGGCAACGTTGGCGGCGCCGGTCGCGACGAACTCACGGTCGTCCGCCGCCGGGTCCGGGGTCTCCTCGCGGGCGAAGGTCCGGGCCGCGGCGAGCCCCTCGGCCATCGCGACCGCGCCGATCGCGAGGCCCCCGGTGACCATGCTCGGCCACAGCCCGAGGTCGACGACGGGGAGGGAGGGGAGCGGGATGCCCGTGGGAATGGTCCCGACGACGGTCACCCCGTGCTCTGCGAGGGACAGCGCGTTCGAGACGACGATGCCGAGGACGAGGACCAGGAGCGACCACGGCACCCGCGGGGCGAAGTGCTGGCCGACGAAGAGGACGACGAGGGCCGACACCCCGACGAGGACCGTCAGGCCGTGGAACTGGGGGAGGTCGTGGACGAGGCCGGCCAGCCGCTCGAGGAGGCTGCCGCTCGGGCTCGGGAGGCCGGCGAGCCCGGGGACCTCCCCGACGACGACGAGGACCACGAGCCCGGCGACGAAGCCCGCCACGATCGGCTCGGAGAGGAACTGGGCGACCCACCCCATCCGAAGCAGGCCGATGACGACGAGGGCCACCCCGGCGGTGATCGCGAGTGCTGAGGTCAGGGCGACCGCAAGCTCGGGGTCCCCGTCGGCGAGTCCGCGCACCACCGAGCCGGAGAGGACCGACACGGTCGAGACCGGCCCGACGAAGAGCAGCCGCGAGGAGCCGAAGAGCGCGTAGAACAGCAGCGCGGGCGGGAGGGTGTAGAGGCCGACCTGGACCGGCACGCCCGCCACCGCCGCGTACCCGAGCGACTGCGGGACGGCGAGGGCCGCCACGAGCAGCCCGGCGAGCGCGTCCGCGGGGAGGTGCCGCCCCGTGTAGTGGCGCAGCAGCTCGAGGCCGTGGGGGAGTCCGGGCCGCGGGAGCTGCACGGCGCCAGTCTGCCCCGTCCCGGGCGGACGTGAGGAGGCCCCGGCCGGCTGGTGCCGGTCGGGGCCTCGGTCGCGGGGCAGGGGCCCGCGGGTCGTGGTGGTCAGGCGGTGGCGGGGATCTTCTCGATCTCGGGGGCCTCGACCGGGGCGACCTTGTGGGCGTGGCGCAGGCCGAGGAAGCCGAGGACGAAGAGGACCGCGGAGCCGATGAAGGCGGCGATGGCGGCCCACATCGCGATGGTGCCCAGGGTGGCGAAGGCGTAGGCGTTGAGGAGCATGCCGCGCAGCGTGGTGCCCATGAACAGGGTCTGGCGGAGCTGGCCGAGGTCCTGGGTGGCCTGGGCGGTCGGGTCGGCCTTGAGGGCGGCCATGTACTCGCCGGAGACCTGGGAGTAGGTCTTGCCGTCGGCCTGCTCGTTCATGTGGGCCTGGATGTAGTGGTCGGCGTAGGCCTTGGCCTGCGCGCCGGTGGTCAGCTCCTGGCCGGCGTACTGGCTCAGGTTGGCCTTCATGTCCGGGGTGGTCAGCGCGGCCGCGGCCGGCATGGTGATCTGCTGCTGGGCGAGCTGGTCGTGCACGTTGGAGGTGGCGAAGCTCGAGGCCCACACCAGCAGGCCGCCGGCCACGAGGAGGACGGCGGCGACGATGATGCCGGTCCAGGAGATGAGCTTGTCGAAGCTGCTGCGCATGATGGTCCTGCCCTTTCGAGGGCCCTTCGGGTGGTGGGCCGCTCTGTTGTGGTGGTCTGTTGTTGTTGCGATTTCAAGTTACTACTACGCGTAGTAGAACGCACATCCTCGCGGTGTCTCGTACCTCACACCCC
>DASSQJ010000269.1:0-4075 GCA_035702545.1 Phycicoccus sp. | reverse complement strand
TGCTCGGCTGCGTGGAGTGCACCGGGGACGGCGGCCGGCTCCACGCCGGTCGCCTCCAGGACCTCCTCCGGAACGGTCCACCACACCGCGCGGGTCGTCAGTGCGCGCTCGGGCAGGTCGAGGGGGTGCGTTCCCAGCACCTCTCCCGACGGCAGGCGCCGGATGAAGCCGGTCACCTGCGTCGTGACCCGGACCGTGCCGAAGGACACCTCGACGCGGGCCCGGCGGGTCGTCCGCTGGGTGCCGAGGATGTCGAAGCGGCTCACCGACTGGGCGTGCGTCGACCATCCGGGGTCACCCCGGACGACGTGGGCCGCCCGGGCCGCCAGGTCGAGCTCCGTGACGACCCAGGACTCGCCCTGGTGGACGTGGACCGCGCCGGTGTGCACCTGGCTGTGTGCGGACGCCTCGTCGACGGTGCCGATGACGCGCCCCGTCCGGGTCTCGACGACGGCGACGACGTCGCTCGTCCCGCGCAGCGAGACGTGGTCCGCGGGCCGGTCCTCGCGCGCCCAGAACCACCCCGCAGGCCGGCGCCGGAGGATGCCGCGCTCGACGAGCACGTCGAGCAGCTCGCGGGAGCGACGACCGAACAGCTCGAGGTCCGACTCGCCGAGCGGCAGCTCGGCGGCCGCCGCCGCGAGGTGGGGGGCGAGGACGTGCGGGTTGTCCGGGTCGACGACGGTCGCCTCGACGGCGGTCCCGAAGATCGCCTCGGGGTGGCGGACGAGGTAGGTGTCGAGTGGGTCGTCGGCGGCGACGAGGACGGCCAGCGACTCCTCCCCGGAGCGGCCGGCCCGACCCGCCTGCTGCCAGAGGCTCGCGCGGCGTCCCGGCCACCCGGCCATGACGACGGCGTCGAGGCCGCTGACGTCGATGCCGAGCTCGAGCGCGTTCGTCGCGGCCAGCCCGCGCAGGCTGCCGCCGCGCAGCCCCCGTTCGAGCTCGCGGCGGTCCTGGGGCAGGTAGCCGCCGCGGTAGGCCGCCACGGCCCCCGCGGACCCGGGCGAGGAGGCCTCGACCCGCCGGCGCGCGCCGGAGGCCAGCGCCTCCGCGCCCGCCCGGCTCCGCGCGAACGCCACGGTCTGCACGCCGTCGGCGACCAGCTCGGCGAGGAGCTCGGCGGCCTCGGTGGTCGCCGAGCGGCGGCTCCCGTCGACGGTCTCCGGCTCCCAGAGGGCGAACGTCATCGGGCCACGGGGCGACCCGTCCTCCGTGACGGCGCTGACCGGCAGGCCGGTGAGCCGGGATGCGTGGGTGCCGGGGTCGCTGACCGTCGCCGAGGCGAGGACGAACGTCGGCTCCGAGCCGTACCGGGCTGCGACCCGGCGCAACCGGCGCAGGACCGCCGCGACGTGGGACCCGAAGACGCCGCGGTAGACGTGGCACTCGTCGACGACGACGTACCGCAGACCCCGGAGGAACCTCGACCACCGCTCGTGCCCGGGGAGCAGCGAGTGGTGGAGCAGGTCGGGGTTGGTGAGGACGAGGTCGGCGTGCTCGCGTACCCAGCGCCGTTCGTCCGGCGGGGTGTCCCCGTCGTACGTCGCGGCCCGCACGCCCGGGACGGCGAGCGCCTCGATGCGGGCGAGCTGGTCGGCGGCGAGGGCCTTGGTCGGCGAGAGGTAGAGCGCGGTGGGCCCGCTGACCCCCCGCCACCGGGTCGCCGCCACCCCGGAGGCTCCTGAGTCTCGGGGGCCCATGGGCCCACGGGAGCCACCGACGACCGCGCGGTCGGCCGGACCGCCGCGGACGACGGCGCTCATCACCGGCACGAGGTAGCCGAGCGACTTGCCCGACGCGGTCCCGGTCGCGAGGACGACGTGCCGGCCGGCCGAGGCGAGGTCGATCGCGGTCCGCTGGTGCGACCACGGGCGCTCCATCCCCGCGGCGAGCAGCGCGGCGAGGACCGCGGGCTCGACCGAGTCGGGCCACTCGGCGAGCCGGGCGACCCGCGCCGGGAGGTGCTCGACGTGGAGGAGCCGGTCGGCGCGCGCCCCGGCGACGAGACGGTCGAGGTGCTGCGCGCCGCTGGACACGCCGGTTACGGTAAACCTTGGTCCTGACGGACCTCCCGGTCCGTCGACCCGAGCGAGACCCCCCTGCCACACCGGTCGGCCCGCCGACCGGCACCGTGAGGAGCCACACCCGTGGAGCTGTCCGTGACGACCACGCGGCACGACGACGTCAGCGTCGTGACGGTCGATGGTGAGGTCGACGTCTACACCGCCGCGCAGCTGCGGCAGACCCTCGACCAGGAGATCGCCGCCGGGAACATCCGGCTCGTCGTCGACCTCGACAACGTCGGCTTCCTCGACTCCACCGGGCTCGGGGTCCTCGTCGGCCGGCTCAAGCTCGTCCGCAACGACTCCGGGTGGCTGCGCATCGTCTGCTCGAGCGAGCGGATCCTCCGGGTCTTCCGGATCACCGGCCTCGACAAGGTCTTCGGCATCCACCCGAGCGTCGAGGACGCCCTCGCCGCCTGAGGTGGCCCGCCGACCGGACGTGCCCCGCGACGGCCGCCGGACCCACGCGCGCCAGGCGTGACCTGCGTCACGGGGACCTGCCCGAGCGTGGCGCGCTGACGGGCGGGTACAGTCCCCCCCGACCGTCCCTGCCTCGGCGCGCTGGTGCCCGGGGACGCCCCCGTACCCCGTCAAGGAGGATCGAATGGCTCCCCTCGCCCTCGCGAGCGCCGAGTCGGGCTCTGCCCTGGACCTCAGCGGGACGAATCTCACCCTCGTCGTCACGGTCGCGGTCATCGCGGCCGTGGCGCTCGTCATGGGCTTCGTCTTCCGCCGCCAGGTCCTGGCTGCCGACCCCGGCACCGAGAAGATGCAGGAGATCGGCGCGGCCGTCGAGGAGGGTGCGCAGGCCTACCTGGCCCGCCAGTTCAAGACGCTCGGCATCTTCGTCGTCCTCGTCTTCGGGCTCCTCCTCCTGCTCCCCGCCGACACCGCAGGTGTCCGCTGGGGCCGCTCCGGCTTCTTCGTCCTCGGTGCGCTGTTCTCGGCCTCGATCGGCTACCTCGGGATGTCCCTCGCGGTGAAGGCCAACGTCCGCGTCGCCTCCGCGGCCCGCCACGAGGGCGGCCGCGACCTCGGGATGAAGATCGCGTTCCGCACCGGTGGGGTCGTGGGGATGGCGACGGTGGGCCTGGGCCTGCTCGGCGCCTCGATCGTCGTCCTCCTCTACAAGGGCGACGCCCCGAAGGTCCTCGAGGGCTTCGGCTTCGGCGCCGCGCTGCTCGCCATGTTCATGCGAGTCGGCGGCGGCATCTTCACCAAGGCCGCCGACGTCGGCGCCGACCTCGTCGGCAAGGTCGAGGCAGGCATCCCCGAGGACGACCCGCGCAACGCGGCGACGATCGCCGACAACGTCGGCGACAACGTCGGTGACTGTGCCGGCATGGCCGCCGACCTCTTCGAGTCCTACGCGGTGACCCTCGTCGCGGCGCTCATCCTCGGCTCGGTCGCGTTCGGCGCCTACGGTCTGGTCTTCCCGCTCCTCATCCCCGCGATCGGTGCCCTGACCGCCCTCCTCGGCGTCTACATCACCAAGGCCCGTCCCGGCGAGAACGCGCTCAAGTCGATCAACCGCGGCTTCTACATCGCCGCGGCGATCTCCGCCGTCCTCTCCGCCGTCGCGGCCTACGCCTACCTGCCGTCGACCTTCAAGGAGCTCGGCTCGACGAACCAGGACGTCAACGCCCTGACCGGTGACCCGCGGCTCACGGCGGTGCTCGCCGTCATCATCGGCATCGTCCTCGCCGGGATCATCCTCTGGCTCACCGGGCACTTCACCGGGACCGACAAGCGGCCCACCCGAGACGTCGCCCGCACCTCGCTCACCGGCCCGGCCACGGTCGTGCTCTCGGGCATCGGCGTCGGCTTCGAGTCCGCGGTCTACACCGCGGCGATCATCGGCGGCGCGGTGTACCTCGCGTACCTCCTCGGCGGCGGTGCCATGGCGCTCGCGCTGTTCCTCGTCGCCCTCGCGGGCTGCGGGCTGCTCACCACGGTCGGCGTCATCGTCGCCATGGACACCTTCGGCCCGGTCTCCGACAACGCCCAGG
>DASSQJ010000268.1:0-18454 GCA_035702545.1 Phycicoccus sp. | reverse complement strand
CCATCGGGCTGATCTTCGCCTACCAGCGCCACACCGGCGCGACGGTGCAGCAGGTGATGCGCACCCGGGCCATCTTCTCCTTCGCGTGGGTGGGCGGCCCGCCGCTCGCCGCGTTCCTCATGGGGTTCCTCGGCAACCGGTCGGTCCTCTGGGCCGTGGCGGGCCTCGGCGTGCTCGGACTCGGGATGACCCGGCTGATGATGCGCGAGCACGCCCGCTCCGGGTACGCCGGGGCGCCCCCGCCGGGCGGGGACCGGATGTCGGTGGCGCTGCGGCGGCCCGACGTCGCCGTGCTGCTCGTCACCTTCGTGTCGCTCGGGTCGGCGGTGAGCGCTGCGGTCTCCGCGCTCCCGCTCTTCGTCACCGAGGGGCTGGGCCTCGACGTCGAGTGGAGCGGCATCGCGCTGGGGACGTGTGCCGCGCTGGAGATCCCGGTGCTCATGGGCCTGGGCCGGTTCACCGGCCGGTTCGGCCCGCGCCGGGTCGTCGCCGTGGGGTGCGTCGCCGGGCTCGTGTACTACACCTCGATGGCCCTGGCCGCCGGGCCGGTGCTCCTCGTCGCCGCCCAGCCCCTCAACGCGGTGTTCATCGCGACGGTGACGGGGGTCGGGCTGACCCTGTTCCAGGACGTCCTCGGGCGGCCCGGTCTCGCCTCGTCGCTCTTCATGAACACGACGCGGGTCGGGGCGATCGTCGCCGGCCCGGTCATCGCGTTCGGTGGCGCCTCGGTGCTCGGCTACGCGGGCGTGTTCGGCGCCTGCGCCGTCCTCGTCGTCGTCGGGACCGGGCTCCTGCTCCTCGGGGTGCGCCGCTCGCGCGCCGCCCTGAGAGTGCGCGGCTGACGCGGTTCCCGGAGCCGCGCGCTGCCGGGTGCGCGACACCGGGGGGACGGGAACCTTCAGCGAGTGACGGGAACGGTTCCGGGGCGCCGCTGAAGGTTCCGGCATCCGGAGAGAAAGCTACGCGGGGACGGTCGACTCCTCGACGGGGTGGGCGGCGACGGGGCCGTCGACCCAGCGCTCGGGCCGCTCGGCGAGGGCCACGAGGTCCGCGAGGTCGCGCGGCCAGACGTCCTCGCCACACGTCGCGAGGTCCGTCAGGGTCCACCAGCGCAGCTCGACGACGGTGAGCTGCTCCTCCTCGGTGTGCCCCGAGGTGTCGACCTCGAAGGCCGGCACGCGCACGAGGAAGAAGACCTCGTCCTGCTCGACGACCTTGTCGCTCCAGCCGTGGACCACCCGGCGCGCGAGCACCGGCCCGCTGACCTCGGCCTCGTGGACCCGCAGGCCGGTCTCCTCGAAGAGCTCACGGACGACGGCGGCGACGTCGCTCTCGCCGGGGTCGACGCCGCCTCCCGGGGTGCTCCACCAGTGGACGACGGGGTCGAGGCCGAGGTCGGAGTCCTGGATGAGCAGCACGCGGTCGTCGAGGTCGAGGAGGAGCACCCGCACCGCCCGGCGCGTGTACCGCGGGCGGTCCGCGGGGTCGGGGGTGACGAAGCCGGGCTGTCCGGGGAGGGGTGAGGGCACCCGGTCACGGTAGCCGGGCGCCCCTCATCCCGGCCTCAGTCGGGAGTGCCGATCCGGAAGACGAAGACGAGGTCTGGGCCCTCCTGGCTCTGGGACACGACCTCGTGGCCGTTCGCCTCCGCCCAGGCCGGCATGTCGCTGAGGGCTCCCTTGTCGGTGGCGATCACCTTCAGCAGCTGGCCGGGCTCCATCCGGCGGGCCGCCTTGGTCGCCGCCATCACCGGCATCGGGCACATGAGGTCGCGGGCGTCGACGAGGACGTCCTCGGTGGTCTGCTCCATGGTGGGGGTCCTCTCGGCGCTCAGATGAACAGGGTGACGTTGGACGTGCGGGCCTGGGCCATGAAGGCGGCTGCGCCGCCGAACTCGACGCCGTCGAGGAAGTCGGACTGCTCGTACCCGAAGACGTCGACCGTCATCTGGCAGGCGATGAGCCGGACGTCCATCTCCATGGCGGTGTCGATGAGCTCCCCGATGCCGGAGACCTTCTTGTCCGCGAACTTCTTCCGCATCATCTTGGAGGCGACCGTCACCATTCCGGGCATCGCGGTGAGCAGGTCGGGCATCGGGACGGGCATGGGCATCGCCGGGTTGCCGACCGGGTCGACCTTGAGCTTCTTCTCGAAGTCCTTGTGGATGATGTTGAGCCCGTAGAACGTGAAGAACACCGAGACGTCCATGCCGACCGCCGCGGCGGCGTTGGCGAGGATGAGCGGCGGGTAGGCCCAGTCGAGGGTGCCCTTGGACGCGACGAGCGCGGCGGTCCGCATCCCCGGGTCCTTCTTCAGGGCGGCGCCCAGCTCCTCGCGGACGATGCGGCGCACGTCCTCCTCGGTGAGTGGCGAGACGTCGGTCGTCATCGGGTCAGCGGACATCGGGGAGCACCTCTTCGGTCGAGTCCCGCCGCTCGCGGCAGGTGGTTGCGGTGGTGGTGGCGCGCTCGGCCCAGAACCGGGCGACCGGGCCGAGGCTCGCCTCGTCGTGGGCGTGCTCGACCGCCCACGCGTCGGCGCGCTGCGCGACCCAGTCGAGGGTCGCGACGGGGTCCTGCTCGAGCATCGAGGCGAGGACGAAGGCCCGCTCGCCGATCCGCAGGCCGAGGCCGGTGTCCCGGGCCCCTCGGGCGAGGTCGGAGCGGGTGAGGACGATGCCCGTCCGGACCGGCGTGAGCAGCGCCGCGGCGAGCCCCCGGACCGACTCGATGTCCGTCGGCAGGCCCGGCGCGACGGCCAGCGCGACCGGCAGCCCGTCCGGTTCGGGCACCGCCGCGGCCTCGGCGATGAGCACCTCGACGAGCAGCGCGGCCCACCCGGCGTAGAAGGGCGACCCCGCCCGTGCGACGGCTCGGGCGAAGGCCGGCACCCAGGAGAGCAGGTGCTCCCAGAGGAGGACGGACCGGGCGCGTCCGCGCAGCGCCGCCCGCGCCGGGTCGGGCTCGTCCGCCTCGGCCTCGCCGAGGGTGGCGAGCAACCCGAGGAGCGCCGCGAGGTGGTCCGCATCCGCCGGCGGGGCGTATCCGAGGGCCCGCCAGAAGCCGGCCACCCGGTCTCCCGCCTCCCCCCCGAGCATCCCCTCCGCGCCGAGGTAGACCGAGGCGTACGGGACGGCCCCGAGGCCGAAGACCTGGGTGTGCTCGGCGGCCGACGGCGGCGCCCCCAGGTCGAGCGCCGCCGCGACGGCCGCGTGGCTCGGGTGCGGGGTCTCGCAGAGCACCGCGAGGGCCCGCAGCACCTCGGCCGTGGCGGTGCCGGGTCGGGCGTCGATGCTCACGTGAGGTCCTCCCCGGGCAGCTTGAACACCTCGGGTGCCGGCTTCAGCGGCCGCATGAGCCAGTAGGGGCGCCGCGTCCCGTCGGGCGAGACGAGCCGGGCGTCGCGGGTCCGCGCGAGCCACTCGCGGTAGATCGCGCGCGACTTGTCGGTGTCGACGCTGATGTCCCCGTAGGAGTCGCCGGGCTCGGCCCGGGTGACCCGGACCGCCTGGTGCCAGCAGTGCATCCCCGAGATCGGGTCGGGATGGACCGGGAAGGTCATGTTCTGGTGGACGCCGACGTCGCTCCACCAGATGCGGGCGGTGTCGGCGTCGCTCGACTCGTACGGGCCGACGCCGCGCACGCGCTTCATCGTCCACGTCGAGCCCTCGCGGACCAGGTCGACGGTGGCCGCGGTCTGGCCGCCGTGGCGCTCCGGCTGCTCCTTGGGGACCCACCGGCCCATGTGGTGGCTGCACGCGACGACGCCGGGCCGGATGCCCTCGGTGACCCACGCCTTGACGACGAAGTGGCCGATGTCGGTCGAGACGCGGACGAGCTCGCCGGTCCGCACCCCGAGCGAGGCGGCGTCCTGCGGGTTGAGCCACAGCGGGTTGGTCTGCGCCAGCTCGTTGAGCCACTTCGCGTTCGCGCTCCGGGTGTGGATCTGGGTCGGCAGCCGGAAGGTCGAGATGAGCACCTTCTGGTCCTCGGCGAGGGTCTCCGGGTGGATGTGGCTGCGGATGTACGTCGGGACCGCGTACTCCGGCCAGCCCCAGTCGGCGACCGTCGACGAGTAGAACTCGAGGAGGCCGCTCGGGGTCGGGAAGCCGCGCTTGACCTCCCCGTCGACCTCGACCCCGACCGGGTTGCGGCCCTCGGCGTCGGGGACCGGGGCCCCGGTGGGCGCGAGGTTGGTCGGCGGGGGCTTCGGGGCGCTGGAGTAGACCCGGCCGAGGTCGGTCGTGACCCGGCCTTCGAGCTGCGCGGGGTCGACGGCTTGCTCGAACACCTGCCCGACGTGGCTGCTCACCTCGAACGCCCCGTAGCGGCGCATGAACTCCAGCGGCGTCAGGCCCTCCTCGGCGGCCTTCTCCGGAAGCCCGGGCACCGAGTTCTCGAAGATCCAGCGGTAGTACTCGTCGACGGAGAGGCGGGCACCGGGGTTCTCCTGCGACTCGTAGAACTCGCGGATGCCGAGCCGGCCGTCCGGGTCGATGCGCCAGGAGAGCTCCATCCAGAACTCGTTCTCCTCCCACACCTCCCCGGGGTTGACCTGGCGGGTGTCGGTGACGCTCTCGCCGAGCCGCTCGCGGGCGGCGCGCAGCACCGGCTGGCGGAAGCCGATCCACTGCCCGTCGTACTGCTCGTAGGAGTGCAGGTCGTGCCGCTCGGAGCCCACACCCATCGGCAGGACGTAGTCGGCGAGGTAGGCGGTCTCGTTCCACGTCGGCGTCAGCGCCACGTGGAGGCCGATGAGCGACTCGTCGCGCAGGACCTCGGACCAGACCATCCCGTCCGGGTTGGTCCACACCGGGTTGTAGACCCGGGTGAAGTACACGTCGAGGGTGCCGCGCCCCTCCTGCATCATGTGCGGCAGGAGGAAGGACAGCTCGTTCATCGCGAGCGGGTACTCCAGCGGCCAGGTGAGGTCGTTCCAGTGGTGCGGGTGGCCCGGTACGTGCATCGGGCGGGGCACGAACTTCGTCCACGCGTTGAGGTGGGTCCCGCCGGGAGAGGCGACCGCGCCGAGCAGGGCGCTGACGAGGAACAGGGTGCGCGACACCTGCCAGCCGCCGAGGTTCCCGGCGGCGGCGGAGCGCCAGTTGTGCGTCGACAGGGCGGTGCCGGCGCTCGCGACGACCTCGGTGATCTCCCGGATGACGGCCGTGTCCACGCCGGACTCGGCGGCGGCGAACTCGGGCGTGTACTCCGCGTAGAGGGTGCCGAGAACCTCCTCGAAGGCCTCGAAGGTCTCGGGGCGGTCGGGGTGGACCGCGCGGAGGTACTCCTTCCAGTTCCACCAGCGCCGGACGAACTCCCGGTCGTAGCGCCGGGTGGCGATGAGGTTCTGGGCGATCGCGAGCATGATCGCCGCCTCCGACCCCGGGAACGGCGAGAGCCAGTGGTCGGCGTGCGTCGCCGTGTTCGAGAGCCGGGTGTCGAGGACGATGAGCTTGGCGCCGTTCTGCTTGGCCTCCATGATCCGCTGGGCGTGCGGGTTGAAGTAGTGGCCGGTCTCGAGGTGGCTCGAGATGAGCAGGATGACGCGGGCGTTGGCGTGGTCCGGGCTCGGCCGGTCGATGCCCGTCCAGTAGTGGTAGCCCGAGCGCGCCCCGCTCGAGCAGACGTTCGTGTGCGAGTTGTGCCCGTCGACGCCCCACGTCGCGAGGACCCGCTCGGTGAAGCCGTCCTCGCCGGGCCGGCCCACGTGGTACATCACGGCGTTGGGCCGCTCCTCTTCGATGGCCCGACGGATCCGGGCGGCGATGTCGTCGAGGGCGGCGTCCCAGTCCACCTGCTCCCACCGGCCCTCGCCGCGCGGGCCGACCCGGCGCAGCGGGTGGAGGATGCGGTCCGGGTCGGTCACCTGGTTGACGGTGGCCGGGCCCTTGGCGCAGTTGCGTCCGCGGGAGCCGGGGTGCTCGGGGTTGCCCTCGAACTTGCGCACCTGGAGGGTCTCGCGGTCGACGTACGCGAGGAGCCCGCAGGCGGACTCGCAGTTGAAGCAGGTCGTCGGGACGAGCATCGAGCGCTTCTCGACGCGCTGGGGCCAGGAGCGGGAGTCCAGCTCGACCCAGTCGTCCCAGCGCTCCTTCGGGGGGAAGGCGGCGAGGTGGATGCGGCTCGCCCCCGGGTAGAAGGTCTCCCCGCGCTCCGTCACCTCCGCACGCGCCGAGCTGACGCGCTCGCCGAGGCGGGCGACGGGGGAGCGGTCGGTCGTCGACATGACGGGGATCTCCTCAGGCGAGGGGGACGGACTGGCCGGACTGGACGTAGGCGTGCTCGTGGGCGAGGAGCCCGAGGAGCGCCGGGAGGCCGAGCCACGCGGTCACGGGGACGGCGACCGGGGCGAGCAGACCGAGAGCGACGAGGACGACGCCGGCCCAGAAGAACCGGGCGTAGCGGCCCCGCGTCATCGTGTGCGCGGCCAGCCGGGCGTGCGCGGTCGGGTGCGCCACCGTCGTCTCGCCGGCGACGAGGAGGAGGTGGGTCGCCGCCGACCCGGCGACCGTCCAGGCGAGCGGCAGGACGGCGTCGGGGGACCAGAGCACGGCGAACGGCACGAGCGCCGCCGACCCGGCGAGCACCGCCTGGACGACGAGGTGCGGCGCGAGGAGCGGGCTCTGCCAGAGGTCGCGGGCCTTGGCCTGGGCGAAGAGGTACGCGGTGTAGACGGCGGTGCCGACGGCGAGGGGGAGTCCCGGGACCGCGGCGACCGTCCGCAGCGTCTCCCACCCGAAGAGGCTGGCGGCCACGTGGACGGCGAGCACCGCGGCGTACCCGCTGAGGATGATGCCGCCCCGGACGAGCCACGAGCGCCACTGCGGACGGGTGAGGATGTAGACGAACCGCTCCGGGTGCTCGAGGTCCCAGATGAGCACGCCGGCGGTCGTGGCGAGGAAGACGGCCGAGAGGACCGGGGCCACCCAGGTCCACAGCACGTCGGTGGCCGAGAGCCGCCCCGTCATGAGGAGGAGGAGCGCGACGAGGTAGCCGCCCGCCCCGACCCCCTTGGTCCAGGTGTAGAGGCTGACCCGCCAGTCCCACGGCGCCGTGTGCTTCACGTCGTAGTTGAGGATGGCCGCGGCGCTGCTGTTGCTGCCCTCGGGGTTCCCCGCCTCGACGACGTGGGCCCCGCGCGGCTTCTCGGCCCACGCGTACGTGTCGCCGGCCGGCGCGCTCGCGGCGAGTGGGTCGAGGGTCGCCTGGGTCGCTCCCTTGTAGAAGAGCTTGGGGCGGGTGCCCTTCTCCGGGCGCCGCACCGCGACCGGCTGGCGGTTCACGACCTTGGCGACGGCGCTCTCCGGGTCGTTGACGTCGCCGACCATGATCGCGCCCGTCGGGCAGACGGTGACGCACGCCGGCTCGAGGCCGACGTCGAGGCGGTGCGCGCAGAAGTTGCACTTCTCCGCGCAGTGGTCCTCGGGGTTGATGAAGATCGCGTCGTAGGGGCAGGCCGCCATGCACGCCTTGCAGCCGATGCACGAGGCCTTGTCGAAGTCGACGATCCCGTCCGGCCGGATGTGCATCGCCGCCGTGGGGCAGGCGGCGACGCACGGGGCGTCGACGCACTGGTTGCACCTCGTCACCTGGAAGGCGCGCCTTGCCTGGGGGAAGGCGCCGACGTCGACGCTCTTGACGTAGGTGCGGGTGACCCCGAGCGGCACGTCGTTCTCCGACTTGCACGCCGTCGTGCACGCGTGGCAGCCGATGCACTTGGTCTGGTCGATGACCTTGACCATCCGGGGGTTCGGGCCGCCCCCGTCGCGGACCGTGGGGGTGGGCAGGTTCACAGCGGTCATCTCTGGAGTCCTCCGTCAGCTCGCGTCGGCGTCGGTGCGGGGAGCGCTGGCGGCCTCGGGCGCGATCGAGAGGCTGGCGCAGACGATGTCGCAGAGCTGGGAGACCGCCGGCTCGGTGATCTGGTAGACGACGGCGCGGCCCACCCGGCGGCGTCCGACGATCCCGCCCATGGCGAGCCGGCCGAGGTGCTGGGAGGCGTTGGCGACGGTGACGTCCGCGGCCTCGGCGAGGTCACTGACGGTGGACTCACCCGCCTCGTGCAGCTCCCGGAGGATCCGCAGGCGGGTCGGGTCGCTGAGGAGGGCGAAGCGTCGCGCGACGTCCTCGAGGGCCTCCGTTGGCACTCTCACCATGGCAGGACGATAGGTGATGTGATTCACTCATTCAATTGAACGAGCGAATATTTCGGTCGTGTCGATCTCCCAACGGCGGCGAGCAAAGGAGCTCATCAGCATGGACATCGAGGTCTTCGTCACCCCCGGGCTCGGGGACAACAGCTTCCTTCTGACGTCGGGGGACGAGGTGGTCGTCGTCGACCCGCAGCGTGACGCCTGGCGCTTCCTCGCCGCGGCCGACCAGCGACGGGCCCGCGTGCGGGCGGTGCTCGAGACCCACGTCCACAACGACTACGTGTCCGGCGCGCACGAGATCCGGGACGCGCACGGGGCCGAGCTCGTGCTCCCCGCCGACGGCGGCTACGAGTTCGCCCACCGCGGCGCCCGTGAGGGCGAGGAGGTGAGGGTCGGCGACCTGCGGATCGTCGCCATCGAGACGCCCGGCCACACCTTCGAGCACGTCGCGTGGCTGGTCTACGAGGGTGACGCGCCCGAGCCGGTGGCCCTCTTCAGCGGCGGCTCGCTGCTCGTCGGCAGCGCCGGACGCACCGACCTGGCCGGCCCGGAGCACACCGACGCGCTGACCCGGCACCAGTACGAGACCGTGCGTCGGCTCGGCGCCCTCCCCGCCTCGGTGCAGCTCCTGCCGACGCACGGTGCCGGAAGCTTCTGCGTCTCCTCGATGCCCTCGACGTCGAGGACGAGCACGCTGGGCGCCGAGCTGCGCAGCAACGACATGCTCCTCGCCGGCTCGCTCGAGGAGTTCGAGGGGGAGCTGACGGGCGAGCTCATGGCCTACCCGGCCTACTACGCCTCGATGGCCGGGCTCAACCGTGCCGGGGTGCCGGTGCTCCGGCGCACCCCGGACATCGCGACGCTCTCCGTCGAGGCGGCCGCCGCGGCGATGGAGCGGGGCGTCGTCGTCGTCGACGCGCGCGACCGCGACGCCTTCGCGGCGGCGCACGTCCCCGGCTCGGTCAACATCGAGCTGAACTCGGGCTTCGGCAGCTACGTCGGCTGGATGTTCGACTTCGGGACGCCAACCCTGCTCGTCCTCCCCGACGAGGAGGGAGCCGCGGCCGAGGCCGCGACCCAGCTCCTGCGCATCGGGTGGCCGATGCCCGAGGGCGTCCTCGCCGGGGGCGTCGAGGCCTGGGCCGCCGCGGGACGCGAGGTCCGCAGCTACCGGACCGCGGGCCCGGACGAGCTCTGCGAGGAGCTGTCCTCCGGCCGGTCGCCGGTCGTCCTCGACGTCCGGCAGCCCCTGGAGTGGCAGTGGGGCGTGGTCCCGGACAGCCGGAAGCTCTTCGTCGCCGACCTCCCGGCCCGGCTCGCCGAGGTACCCACCGACGCCCCCGTCTGGATCGTGTGCTCGAACGGGCACCGGGCGGCCATCGCGGCCAGCCTCCTCGACGGGGCCGGCGGCGAGCCGGTGCTCGTCGGGAGCGGAGGCGTCGGGGAGGTGCTCCGGATGTGCCGGGAGCGCCAGCCCGCCCCGGCCTGACGCGCCGCGCCCCCACTCCTGGGGCTACCGGCGGGTAACCTCGGGGCGTGGCCGACACCTACGTCCTGTACCGCCGGCTCGCCGCGCTGCCCGGTGGCCGGCGTGCGTTCTCGGTCCTCTTCGCCCGGAAGGCCCCCTATTTCCGGTCGGTGAGCCCCCGCATCCGCGACGTCCGCCCGCACCGCGCCGAGGTCGTCGTTCGCAAGCGGCGCGCCGTCGAGAACCACCTCGGCACGGTCCACGCGATCGCGGTCTGCAACGGCCTCGAGGCGGCCATGGGGCTGCTCGCCGAGGCGACGACCCCGCGGGGCCGGCGCTGGATCCCCAAGGGGATGCAGGTCGCCTACCTCGCCAAGTCGACGACCGACCTGCTCTGCGTCGCGGAGACCGAGGCCGCCGACTGGGAGGTGGGGCCGGCCGGTGACGTGCCGGTGCGAGTCCGCGCGGTCCGCGAGGACGGCACGGTGGTCGTCGAGGGAGTCATCACCATCTACGTCAGCGAGCGGCCGGCCCGCTGACCGGCAGGCCGACCGGCGGCCTCACGGCCTCGTCAGCCGGTCGCGCAGGCGCTCGACCTCGGCCAGGGACCAGCCGTGCTCGCGCAGCCAGCCACCCGCGCCGCCCCACCCGTCCGTGACCGCGGTGAGGATCGCCTCGATGGACTCCGGACGGGGCAGCTGCTCACCGGGGTCCTGGCGGGCCAGTGCCTCGCCGTAGGAGGGGCGGGGGAGGAGCCGTCCGATGATGGCCTCGAGCCGCTCGGCGGTGAGGAGGTAGTCGGCGACGATCTCCTCGTGGGGCACCCCGGCGACGTCGAGGGCCATCGCGACGACCGTGCCCGTGCGGTCCTTGCCCGCGGCGCAGTGGACGACCGCGGCGCCGTGCGCCGTCGCGACGACCTCGAGCGCGGCGGCGACCGAGTCGGGCCGCCGGCTGAGGTACCCGAGGTAGTGGCGGGCCCAGAACTCCCCGTCGCGCCGCCGGGAGTCGTCGTCGCCGAGGACGAGGGCGCGCTCGCCGACCCGTCGCGGGTCGTCGGCGGGCCGCTCGGCGATGAGCGAGAGGTGGTGGTGGGCGAGGGTCTCGACCCGCCGGAGCGGCCCGGGGCCCTCGAGGTTGACCTCGGTCTCGGTGCGCAGGTCGACGATGTCGGTGACGCCGAGCTCGCCGACGAGGCGGCAGACGTCGGCGTCGGTGAGGTCCTGGAGGTTGTCGGAGCGGATGAGGCGCCGCGGCACGGTCGTCAGGCCGTCGTGGGTGGGCAGCCCGCCGAGGTCGCGCATGTTGACGAGGCCGTCGAGGTCGATCCAGCGCTCCGTCACCCGGCCATCGTAGGTCGGCGTCCGTGACACGATGACGGCGTGCCCCGACTGCCCGACGGCGAGCCCGCCCCGGAGTCCGGCGAGCTTCCCGAGGAGGCGCTGGAGTCCCTGGGCCGCGGCCGGTTCGGTGTCTACGTCCACGTCCCGTTCTGCGCGGTCCGCTGCGGGTACTGCGACTTCAACACCTACACGCTGCCGGAGCTGGGCCCCGGGGCCTCGACGGCGGACTTCGCCGACACCGCCCTCGCCGAGCTCGACCTCGCCGCCCGCGTGCTCGGCGACCGGGCACCGGTCGTCGACACCGTCTTCGTCGGGGGCGGGACGCCGACCCTGCTGCCCGCGGCCGACCTCGTCCGCCTGCTCGCCGGCATCCGCGACAGGTTCGGCCTCGCCGACGACGTCGAGGTGACCACCGAGGCCAACCCCGACTCGGTGGGCCCGGCGGACCTCGCCGAGCTCGCCTCCGGGGGGTTCACGCGGGTCAGCCTCGGGATGCAGTCGGCCGTGCCGCACGTCCTCGCGACGTTGGACCGGACGCACGACCCGGAGGGCGTCGGTCGCGCCGTCGAGGCCGCGCGCCGGGCCGGCCTCGGCACGAGCGTCGACCTCATCTACGGCACCCCGGGGGAGAGCCTGGCGGACTGGCGGACCAGCCTCGACGCGGCGGTCGCCCTCGGACCCGACCACGTGTCGGCGTACGCCCTCGTCGTCGAGGAGGGGACCCGGATGGCCGCGCAGGTGCGCCGCGGGGTGCTCCCGATGCCGGACGGTGACGACGAGGCCGACAAGTACGAGCTCGCCGACGAGGTGCTCGGGGCGGCGGGCTACGCCTGGTACGAGGTGAGCAACTGGGCCCGTGGGGACGCCGACCGGTGCCGGCACAACGAGGGCTACTGGCGCGGGGACTCGTGGTGGGGCGTCGGGCCGGGAGCCCACAGCCACGTCGGGGGGGTGCGCTGGTGGAACGTCAAGCACCCTCGCGCGTACGCCTCCCGGCTGGCCGCGGGCGCCTCGCCGGCGGCCGGTCGTGAGCGGCTCACCCCCGCCCAGCGCCACGACGAGGAGGTGCTCCTCGGGGTCCGCCTGCGCGAGGGCCTGCCCCTCGAGCGGCTCGACGAGGCGGCCCGCGCTGCCGTGGCCGGCCTCGTCGCCGACGGGCTCGTCGAGGGAGCGGCCGCGGTGCGTGGGCGGCGGGTGGTGCTCACGCTCCGCGGCCGGCTCCTCGCCGACGCCGTCGTGCGGCGGCTCGTCAGCTGACGAACTTCGGGGTCAGCGGGGGCTCCCACCACTCGCCGTTGTTCGCCTTGACCATGCCGATGATGTGGACGATCACGGCGAAGACCCAGGCGGCGGCGAAGGTGAGGAAGCCGACGAGGACGAACATCAACGGGATCGAGACGAGGAAGACGATCCCGACGATGATCTGGACGTTCAGCGCGTTGGCGGTGTTCGCCCGCACGAACGGGCCACGGTCCTTGAAGACGAGGTACATGACGAGGGCGGCGACGAAGCTGAGGACGCCGCCGCTCAGCACGGTGGCGGCCAGGGCCACGCCGTGCGCGGCCAGGCCGGTCGTCCGCTCGTCGGCGGGGCTCATCGGGGTGACGGCGGGCTGCGCGTAGGGCTGGGGCACGTACTGCTGCTGGGGCGGGTAGGGCTCCTGCGGCGGTGCGTACGCCGGTGCCTCCTCGGCCGCGGGGGGCGGGGGCGGCGGGGGCGGCGCGTCCTGGGGGACCGCCTGGGGTTCCGGGACCATGTCGGGCTCCGGCGCGAGGGCGTCCTCG
Organism: Phycicoccus sp.; assembly: GCA_035702545.1. Lineage (GTDB taxonomy): Bacteria > Actinomycetota > Actinomycetes > Actinomycetales > Dermatophilaceae > DASSQJ01. The sequence continues at coordinate 5,704 of DASSQJ010000268.1, read as the reverse complement.
CGGGGCTCGTCGGGCCGGGGGGTGGTGTCGCTCATCGTTCCTCCTGGTGGGTTCTCCTCCATCAAACACCCGACGCAGCCACCGGTCCGGTGGTTCCGGGGTCGGTCCGGGGTCGCACTCGGGGTCGGCTCAGGGACGACCCGGAGCCGGGGGGCGCGAGGACCGCCCGGGTCACTGCGGGGCGGTGACGAAGTCGATGAGCTCCTCGACCCGGCCGAGCAGCTCGGGCTCGAGGTCGGTCCACGAGCCGACGGCGCCGAGGATCCGCTGCCAGGCCCGGGCCAGGTCGGCCTGGTCCTCGTGCGGCCAGCCGAGGTGGGCGCAGATGCCGTGCTTCCACGACGTCCCTCGCGGGATGACCGGCCAGGCCTCCATGCCGAGCCGCTGCGGCTTCACCGACTGCCAGACGTCGACGTACGGGTGGCCGACGACGAGGACGTGCTCGGCCCAGGGCCGCAGGGCGCGGACCCCCTCGACGACGCGGGTCTCCTTCGAGCCCGGTACGAGGTGGTCGACGAGCACGCCCATCCGTCGACCCGGCCCGGGCGCGAAGTCGCGGACGACCGCGGCGAGGTCGTCGACCCCGTCGAGCATCTCGACGACGACCCCCTCGACTCGCAGGTCGGCCCCCCACACCTTCTCGACGAGCTCGGCGTCGTGGCGGCCCTCGACGAAGATCCGCGAGCCGCTGGCGACGCGGGCTCGCCGTCCCTGCACGGCCCGCGAGCCGCTCGCCGTGCGGGCCGTGGCCGTGCGCGCCGCGTCGAGCCGAGCCGCCTCCGCCGCACGTGGCGGGACGAGGATGACGGGCGAGCCGTCGACGAGGAAGCCGGGACCCAGCGGGAAGCCGCGCGTCCGCCCGTGTCGGTCCTCGAGGTGGACGACGTGGAGGCCCCCGGCCTTCTCGACGCGGACGACGGCCCCGCACCAGCCCGTCTCGACGTCCTCGACGACGGTGCCGGGCTCGGCGGGCAGCTCGGCGGAGCGGCCACGTGGCGGCCGCCGCCAGTCGCCCGCGAGCACGTCGGCGCCGTACCTGTCCACCACCCCCCGGACGCTAGCCCGCAGGGCCGGGCGGGCCGCGGTGACGCGCCGCGGGCCACCACCGCGCTGCCAGGAGGCCGACCGCGGTCAGGGCCAGTCCTGCCGGGATGTCGAGGACCCAGTGGTTGCCGGTGACGACGACCGCGGCCGCCATGAGGGCCGGGTAGAGGACGCAGGCGGCCCGGACCGCCGGCGAGGTGGTCGTCACCGCCACGACGACGGCGACGAGGGCGAGCCAGCCGACGTGGAAGCTCGGCAGCGCGCCGAGCTCGTTCATGACGAGCCCCGGCCGGGCGACGGCATCGAGCGAGGCGCCGGCCACGGTGTCGGCGAAGCGGTCGTCGGTGAGCCACGGCGGCGCGCAGGGGTAGAGCGCGTACACGGCCAGCCCGACGACGCCCGACGCGACGAGTGCGACGCGCAGCCGACCGAAGGCGTCCGGTCGGCGCAGGTAGAGCCAGGTCGCGGCCGCGAGGAGCGCGGGGAAGTAGCCCCAGACGTAGAACCACGTCAGGGCGTCACCGAGCCAGGGGGCGGACCGGTACGTCGCGGCCTGGACAGCGTGCTCGACGTCGAGGCCGAGCCGTGCCTCGAGCGCGAGGACGTCCCGTGCGTGGGCGACCGCGTCGGCGGTCCGGCCGGCCGTCGCGGAGCGGACCACGAGGTAGGCGACGAGGCCGCCGGCGGCGAGCCCGAGCTCGACGAGGGGGAGGCGGTGCCGACGGCCACCACGGGGGGCAGCCGGTTCCGTGCTCCGGACGGGGCTGGCGGACCGGGTCGGCACGGCCGTCACGTCCCGTCGGGCCAGCCCGCGAGGACCTCGTCGACGGTGACGTCGGTCCGCGCCAGGAGGGACGGCGTCGCCACGAGCCGGCGGAACACCTCGGCCGTCCGGGCGAAGTAGAAGCCGTCGGAGGCCCGCTCGTCGAGGGTGTAGACGACGTCGAGGCACCGGCGGGCGACGACCCGGCCGCCGGCGTCGACCACGGGGACCGGAGCTGCACGCCCCACCGAGACGAAGACGCTCGCCGTCCCGGTCTCGTAGAGGTGGTGGAACGGGGCGTCGATCCCGAGGGAGCCCGCGTTGACGAGGTAGACGCTCGTGTAGAGCGGGATGGCGTCCATGAGGCGTCCGGGCAGTGCTGCGTGGTCGTCGAGGAGCGCGATGGAGCGGCTGATCGCGGTGAGGACCGGGCGCGGCCAGTTCGCGAAGAGCTCGACGAGCCGGTCGTCGGCCCCGGAGAGGTCGGCCCGTTCGCGGGCGACGGCCGCCTCGACCAGGTCACGGACCTGCTCCACGGACTCGGTGCCGTCCAGGACGAGGCGCGTCTCGCTCTCGGGCGCCTCGTCGGACATCGAGGTCTTGACGACGAAGGAGATGCTGATGTCGCGGTGCTGGTAGGTCCGCCGGCCGGCCACGAAGCGGTTGAGCTCGGGCCGCAGCCGCAGCGTGCGGCCCACGGCGGTGACGAGGACGTGGAAGAGCGTGACGTGCTCGGCGGCCGGACGCCCGGCGTTCTCCTCGTCGAGCCAGACGAGGAGGTCCTCGACGTCGATGCGCTGGGGGAAGTACACCGACGAGGACGTCCGGGTGCGCAGGAGGTAGGGGATGATGCGGCGCAGCGCCGGGAGGTCCTCGACGAGGACCCCGTCCCGTCGCCTCCCGAACGCCATCAGCGCTCCTTCGTGCCGGCCGCGCCACCGTGGCCGTCACCTCGAGGATATCGGCCCGGTGCCCGGGCAGCGGCGTGCTCGGCATCACGTAGAATTGGCACTCCGAGTGCCGGAGTGCCAGCGGCCCGGTCCGGGTTCTCCCCGTGGGCCGCCGTGCCTCGCATCCCGCCGAGCCGAACGTCCGGAGGTGACCAGAGCGAATGAACGAGGATCGACGCCTGCGCGTGCTGCGCGCGATCGTCCAGGACTACGTGCAGACCTCGGAGCCGGTCGGCTCCAAGGCCCTCCTGGAGCGCCACCAGCTCGGGGTGTCGGCCGCGACCGTCCGCAACGACATGGCGGCGCTCGAGGAGGAGGGGCTCATCGCCGCGCCGCACACGAGCGCCGGCCGGGTCCCGACCGACGCCGGCTACCGGCTCTTCGTCGACCGGCTCAGCCAGATCAAGCCGATGACCCCTGCCGAGCAGCGGGCGATCAGCCAGTTCCTCCAGAACGCCGTCGACCTCGACGACGTCGTCGACCGCACGGTCCGCCTCCTCGCGTCGCTGACGCACCAGCTCGCGGTCGTCCAGTACCCCTCGCTGTCCCGCTCCTCGGTCCGCCACGTCGAGCTCGTCCCCATCGGCGGCCCGCGGCTGCTCGTCGTCCTCATCACGACGACGGGGCGCGTCGAGCAGCGGGTCATCGACGTCGGCGACGACCTCACGACCGAGGACGGCGAGCAGGCCCTCGGCCTGCTGCGGGCCGAGCTCAACCGCGCGACGACGGGCCGCACCCTGCGGGACGCCTCGGCCGAGCTCTCCTCGGTCCCCGAGCGGCTCGACCCGTCGCTGCGGCCCCTCGTCCGGTCGATCTCGGCCGCGCTCGACGACTGCCTCGTCGAGGAGCGCGAGGAGCGGGTCGTCCTCGCCGGGACCGCCAACCTCGCCCGCTCCACCGACTTCACGACGATCGGGCCGGTCCTCGAGGCGCTCGAGGAGCACGTCATCCTCCTCAAGCTGCTCGGGACCGTCGCCGAGCAGGACGGCGGAATCGCCGTCCGGATCGGCCACGAGAACCCCTACGCCGGGCTGCGCTCGACGTCGATGGTCACGACCGGGTACGGCGCCGGCAGCGACCTCGTCGCCGGTCTCGGCGTCGTCGGGCCCACTCGGATGGACTACCCGACGACGATGGCCGCGGTCCGCGCGGTCGCCACGTACGTCTCCCGCATCCTCGCCGACTGACGGCGCCCCGACCTCGACCCGCCGGAGGACCCACCGACCGTGAACGACTACTACGCCGAGCTCGGCGTCGCCCGCGACGCCACCGCCGAGGAGATCAAGCGTGCCTACCGGCGGGCCGCCCGCCGGCTCCATCCCGACGTCAACCCCGGGGCCGAGGCGGAGGAGCAGTTCAAGCGGGTCTCGCAGGCCTACGACGTCCTCGGCGACCCGGAGAAGCGGCGCAACTACGACATGGGCGCGGACCCGTACGCCGACGGCGCGGCCGGCTTCGGTCAGGGCTTCTCCTTCAGCGACATCATGGACGCCTTCTTCGGGGCCGGTGCGTCCGGGTCCGCCGGGCGGGGCCCGCGCTCGCGCACGACGCGGGGCCAGGACGCCCTCGTCCGGCTCGACATCGACCTCGCGGACGCCGTGTTCGGGGGGCAGAAGGAGCTCACCATCGACACGGCGGTCGCGTGCAGCACGTGCCACGGCGACGGGATGCAGCCCGGCACCTCGATGCGCACGTGCGACGTCTGCGGCGGCCGCGGTGAGATCCAGCAGGTGCAGCGCAGCTTCCTCGGGCAGGTGATGACGACCCGCCCGTGCATGACCTGCCAGGGGTACGGGCAGATCATCACGAACCCGTGCTACGAGTGCTCGGGCGACGGCCGGGTGCGCACCCGCCGCACCCTCACCCTCAAGGTGCCGGCCGGTGTCGACACCGGCACCCGCATCCAGCTCGCGGGTGAGGGCGAGGTCGGCCACGGCGCGGGTCCCGCGGGGGACCTCTACGTCGAGGTCGCGGTGGCGCGCCACCCGGTCTTCCAGCGCCGCGGCGACGACCTCCACGCCACCGTCGAGGTGCCGATGACGGCGGCCGCGCTCGGGGCGACCCTGGCCTTCGAGACCTTCGACGGGGTGCAGGACCTCGACGTCCGGAGGGGAACCCAGTCCGGTGACACGGTGACCCTGCGCGGGCTCGGCGTCACCCACCTGCGCGGGACCGGCCGCGGCGACGTCGTCGTCCACGCCATCGTCCAGACCCCGACCCGCCTCGACGCCGAGCAGGAGGACCTGCTCCGGAGGCTCGCCGAGCTCCGCGGCGAGGAGCGACCGGAGGGGCGCGTCGCCAGCCCGGCGGAGGGCTCGATCTTCGGCAAGCTCCGCGACGCGTTCAAGGCCCGCTGACCCGGCCGGCCCGATGACCCTGCCGCTCTACCTCGTCGACCCCGCGCTCCTCGCCGGGCGTGGGCGGGGGTCGAGCGTCGTCCTCGACGGACCGGAGGGGCGCCACGCCGCGACCGTGCGCCGCACCCGGGTCGGCGAGAGGCTCGTCCTCGCCGACGGGGCGGGGACCCGCGCCGAGGGGGAGGTCGTCGCCGTCGGCTCCGGCACCCTCGAGGTCCGTCTCGAGGAGGTCGGGAGCGACCCCGAGCCCAGCCCGAGGTTCGTCCTCGTCCAGGCCCTGGCCAAGGGCGACCGCGACGAGCAGGCGATCGAGGCGGCGACCGAGTGCGGTGTCGACGAGGTCGTGCCGTGGCAGGCGTCACGCTCCGTCGTCCAGTGGCGCGGGGAGCGGGGGGAGAAGGCACGGCGCAAGTGGGACGGCGTGCTCGTCGCAGCGACGAAGCAGGCCCGGCGCACGCGCCGCCCGGTGCTCGGGGACACCGTCACGTCGGCCGGGCTGGCCGAGCGTGTCCGATCGGCCGCGCTCGCGCTCGTGCTCCACGAGGACGCGAACACGCCCCTGGCCGCCGTCGAGCTCCCGGATGACGGGG
>DASSQJ010000267.1:0-2116 GCA_035702545.1 Phycicoccus sp. | reverse complement strand
AACGCCCGGACGGTCGACCCGAGCTCCCTGCTCTCCGCGCTCGGGGGCTAGCTCCGGTCGGCCCGCGGGGCGTCGAGCTCGTCGACGCGCGCGACGTTGCGCCGGTCGAACTCCTCCTCCCCGTCGGGCTCGGTCAGGAAGGCCTCGAGGATCTCCCGGGCCACCGGCTCCGCGGTCGCGCGCAGCGACATCACGAGCACGTTGGCGTGGTTGTACTTGCGCGCCATCCGGGCCGTCTCGGCATCGGCGCAGAGCGCGGCCCGCACGCCGGGCACCTTGTTGGCGGCGATCGAGACGCCGGTGCCCGTCCAGCAGAAGAGGACCCCCCGGTCCCCCTCCCCGGCGGCGACCCGCCGGCCCACCTCCGCCCCGACGTCCGCCCACTCCTCGTCGCCGCCCGCGACCGGGCCCACCAGGGTCAGGTCGTGCCCGCCCTCGCTCAGGGCGCCGGCCACCGCGTCGGTCAGCGGCGTGCGCTCGTCGGACCCCATCAGCACCCGCATGGCGGCTCCCTCCCCCGAGGGCTCGGACGTCGGACCAAGAGTAGGCTGAAATGTCGATGATCGTCCGCGGCGGCACCTTCGGCCCCATCGCCACGAACACCTACGTCCTCGCCGACCGGCCCGGCGGGACGGCGCTGATCGTCGACCCCGCGGACGGCAGCGAGGCCTGGGTCGCCGAGACGCTCGCGCGCCTCGACGCCACCCCGACCGCCGTCTACGACACGCACGGCCACTGGGACCACGTGGTCGAGAACCACGTCTGGGCCGCCCGCGGCCTCCCGGTGTGGGTGAGCGGCGACGACGCCGACTGGGTGCGCGCGCCGGCGCCCTTCAACCCCGAGCTCTTCGGCAACCCGCCCCCCACGCCCGGCGTCGAGCCCACGCGGCTCGTCGGCGAGGGCGACGAGCTCGTGGTCGGCGACCTGACCCTGCGGGTCCTGGCGACGCCCGGCCACTCGCCCGGCTGCCTCGTCGCCGTCGCGGACGAGGTCGCGCTCGTGGGCGACCTGGTCTTCGCCCAGGGGATCGGGCGCACCGACTTCCCGCGGAGCGACCACACCGCGATGATCCGCTCGCTCGCCCGGGTCTTCGCCGAGATCCCCGGCACCACCCGCATCCACCCCGGGCACGGGCCCTGGGGGGTCACGCTGGCGGAGGCCGAGCCCTGGGCCCGGATGTTCATGTGAACGGCGGACGAGACCGGTTCGCGCCGCGAGAGCGCCCCTGCGGCGAGGAGGCACCCCGATGAGCGCCGAGGCCCCCACCCGCGAGCGGATCATGGCCGCGCTCGACGAGGTCACGGACCCGGAGCTCCACCGGAGCATCGTGGCGCTCGGCATGGTCGGGGACGTGGAGGTCCGCGGCGCGGACGTGCGCGTCCTGATCAAGCTCACCGTCGCCGGCTGCCCGCTGAAGGCCGAGATCCAGCGCCGGGTCGGTGAGGCGCTCGGGCCCCTCCCGGGCGTGGAGCGCGTGCGGGTCGAGCTCGACACGATGAGCGACGAGGAGCGCCGGCGCCTGCGCGAGGGCATCTCGGGCCGCGCGGAGCGCCCGTCCCCCTTCGCCGAGGGCAGCGCGACGACCGTGATCGCCGTGGCCTCGGGGAAGGGCGGCGTCGGGAAGTCGAGCATCACGTGCAACCTCGCGGTGGCCCTCGCCGCCAAGGGCAACACCGTCGGGCTGCTCGACGCCGACGTCTACGGCTACTCGATCCCGCGCATGATGGGCGTGAGCCGGCCCCCGGTCGTCGTCGAGGACTTGATGCTCCCGGTCGAGGCGCACGGCGTGCGGCTCATGTCGATCGGCTTCCTCACCGAGGAGGACTCGCCGGTCATCTGGCGCGGGCCGATGCTCCACAAGGCCCTGACCAGCTTCGTGACCGAGGTCTTCTGGGACGAGCCCGACTACCTCCTGGTCGACCTCCCGCCGGGGACGGGCGACGTGGCGCTCACGATCAGCCAGCTCCTCCCGGCGGCGGGGCCGCCCTCGCCGCCGAGCTCGGCGTGCCCCTCCTCGCCCGGATCCCCCTCGAGCCGGCCGTCGCCCGGGCCGGGGACGCGGGCGCGCCGATCGTGGTCGGGCACCCCGAGGCCCCCGCCGCGCAGGCGCTTCGC
>DASSQJ010000266.1:0-7683 GCA_035702545.1 Phycicoccus sp. | reverse complement strand
TGGCGCATCTTCGCGGCGAAGTCGGCCTCGAGGGCGGCGAGGGCGTCCTCGTCGACGGCGATGCCGGTGCGCTCCATCCTCGCGAGGATGTCGACGAGCGGGAGCTCGAGGTCGCGCAGCAGGTCGGTGCCGCCGGTCTCCGCGAGCCGCTCGGCGAGCACCTCGGAGAGCTCGAGGACGGCCCGCGCCCGGACCATCGCGTCGCGCGCCGCCGCGTCGTCGTCGGTGTCGAAGTCGAGCATCCCCTGGTGGCCCTGGTCTGCGGCGCCTTCCGACTCCGCGCGCAGCTCGCGACCGAGGTGCCGCACGACGAGGTCCTCGAGGTCGTAGGAGCGCTGGTCGGGGCGCACGAGGTACGCGGCGAGGGCGGTGTCGCTGGTGACGCCGGCGAGGGTCATCCCGCGGCAGGTGAGCGCCTGGAGCTGGGGCTTGGCGTCGTGGAGCACCTTCGGGGCGACCGGGTCTGCGAGCCACGCCGCGAGGACGCCCTCCTGGGCGCTCGTCAGCATCGTGAGGTCGACGTGCGCGACGACGCCGTCGAGGCCCGCCACGGCGACCGACTCGGCGTCACCGACCCCGCCCCGGTAGTGGCCGCCGACGACGAGCCCGTGGGTCGTGCCGGCCCGCTCCGGGTCGGCGAGCCGGGCCATGAGCTCGTCGGTGCCGAGCACGTGCCCCTCGAGCTCGAAGCCGCCCTCGACCTCGTCCTGCTCGACCTCGAAGGTCGAGAAGAGCCGCTCGCGGAGGACCCGGAACTCGAGGCCGTCGAAGACCCGGTGGACCTCCTCGCGGTCCCAGGACTGCCGCTCGAGGTCGGCGACGCCGAGCGGCAGGTCGAGGTCGTCGACGAGGCGGTTGAGCCGGCGGTTGCGCAGCACGCCGTCGAGGTGGGCCCGGAGGTTCTCGCCGGCCTTGCCGGTGATCTCGTCGACGTGCGCGACGATGCCCTGGAGGTCGCCGTACTGGCCGATCCACTTCGCCGCGGTCTTCGGGCCGACCCCGGGGACGCCGGGCAGGTTGTCGCTCGTCTCGCCGACGAGCGCAGCGAGGTCGCTGTAGCGGTTCGGGGGGACGAGGTACTTCTCCTCGACCGCGGCGGGGTCCATCCGCCACACCTCTGAGACGCCGCGGACCGGGTAGAGCAGGCTCACCTTGTCGGAGACGAGCTGGAAGGCGTCGCGGTCGCCGGTGCAGATGACGACCTCGTGCCCCGCCTCGACCGCCTGGCGGGTGAGGGTCGCGATGACGTCGTCGGCCTCGTACCCCGCGACGCCGACGTGGCGGATGCGGAGCGCGTCGAGGACCTCGTGGAGCAGCGGCAGCTGCCCGGAGAACTCGGTGGGCGTCTGGGAGCGGCCCGCCTTGTACTCGGCGTACTCCTCGCTGCGGAAGGTCTGCCGGGAGACGTCGAAGGCGACCCCGACGTGGGTCGGCGCCTCGTCGCGCAGGACGTTGATGAGCATCGCCGTGAAGCCGTAGACGGCGTTGGTGTGCTGCCCCGTGCTCGTCGAGAAGTTCTCGACCGGGAGGGCGAAGAACGCCCGGTAGGCGAGCGAGTGTCCGTCGAGGAGGAGCAGCTTCACCGTGGCAGCCTATCGACCATGACCGACACCCCCGACGCCCTGCAGGCCCCCTCCCCCGACGCCGCCGGCTACCTCGAGCAGGTCCGGGCGATGATGGCGATGAACGGCCGCTCCCTCAACCACCGGATGGGCGTGGAGTTCGTCGAGGCCAGCCCGGAGCGGGTCGTCGCGACGATGCCCGTCGAGGGCAACACCCAGCCGTACGGGCTGCTCCACGGCGGGGCCTCGGTCGTCCTCGCCGAGAGCCTCGGGTCGGTGGGCGCCGCGCTGCACGCCGGCCCGGACAAGGCCGTCGTCGGGCTCGACATCAACGCGACGCACCACCGGGCCGCGCGCTCGGGCCTCGTCACGGGCACGGCCACCGCGATCAGCCTCGGTCGAACGCTCGCCTCCTACGAGGTGGTCGTCACCGACGAGGAGGGGCGCCGGGTGTGCACGAGCCGGATCACCTGCCTCATCCGGGACGCCGCCCCCGGCGCCTGACGGGATGACGGGGACCCCCGCCGTCCCCGTGAGGGACATGCCTGGCCGCCAACCCTGACTCCTTGCCGGTTCAGCCGCTCGAAGACCCCTCCTGACGGCGTGTCGACCGGCGGAACTCGCAAGAAGTCGGGGAGCGCGGGGGGCGGTCAGGCGGAGGGGCCCGACGGGGCGAACGCGCGGTGGCGCAGCGACCGGCGCCGGCGGCGCAGCTCGTCGCCGGTCTCGGCCGTCTCCGGTGCCAGCCGGCGCCGCAGCGCGCTCGTCGCGACGACGCGACGGACGACGACCGAGCTGAACCCGAGCCGGGCGAAGAACCGGTTGGCCTCGCGCGAGCTCGTCGGGACGTTGGAGACGACGACCTCGCACCCGGCGCGTTCCGCCGCGCCGAGCACCGTCGTGAGGAGCGCCTTGGCGACACCGTGCCGACGCGCCTCCGGGGCCACCCAGAGCTGCTCGATGGCGACCTCGTCGGTGGGGCTGAGGCCGAAGGGGTTGTCGCTGGTGACGACGTAGCCGACCGGCTCGCCGTCGAGATGGGCGACGAAGGCCTGCACGCCGGGGCGGCGCAGCGCGGCCGCGAGCTTGCCCTCGGCGATGGTGCGCGCGCACAGCTCCTTGCTCGAACCGCCGTCGATCTTCGCGGCGAGCCACAGACCGGTCACGTCCCGGAGGTCGTCGACGTCGACGACCACCACCTCGACGGGTCGTCGCGCCACGGCACCTCCTCGGCTCAGCCCGGCGGGGTCACCCGGGTCTTCGGCGTCCCAAGCACGAGACCCTAGCCCCCCGGGGCATTCGACGGTAGTTGAGTGCAGAAGCAGTTGGGAGCGCTCTCAGGTTCAGGCCTGCGCGCCGCACCGCGCCCGGTGGACCTCCCCGCGGCCGCTCCCCCGCCCGCCCGTAGGCTGCGCCGGTGACCTCGCTCTTCACCGGCGCCGGGACCGTCATCAACGTCCTCACCGTCCTCGTCGGGGCGGCGCTCGGGATGGCCGTCGGGCACCGGCTCCCGGAGCGCACCCGCTCGGTCGTCACGGACGGCCTGGGGCTGGTCACCCTCCTCGTCGCCGGCCTCTCCGTCGTCGCCGTCACCGACCCCGCGCTCCTCGCCGCGGTCGGCCGCGGCGTCCCGGTGCTCGTCGTCCTCGGCTCGCTCCTCCTCGGGTCCGTCGCCGGGTCGCTGCTGCGCATCGAGGCTCGCCTCGAGGGGCTCGCGGGGACCATCCAGGGCGTCGTGGCAAGGCGCTGGTCCAGCGAGGGCGGGACGGACCACGCGGCGCGCGAGCGGTTCATCGAGGGCTGGCTCACGGCGTCCCTCATCTTCTGCGTCGGCCCGCTGACGATCCTCGGCTCGATCAACGACGGCCTCGGCCGCGGCATCGACCAGCTCGCGCTGAAGTCGGTCCTCGACGGGTTCGCCGCGATGGCGTTCGCCGCCTCGTTCGGCGTCGGCGTGCTGCTCTCGGCGGTGTCGGTCCTCGTCGTCCAGGGCTCGCTGACCATCGTCGGGGTGCTCCTCGGCAACGTCCTCCCGGACGCGCACATCGCCGCCCTGACGGCCACCGGTGGGCTCATGCTCGCCGGCATCGGGCTGCGGCTGTTGCGGATCCGCGAGCTGCCCGTGGGCGACATGCTCCCTGCGCTGCTCGTCGCGCCGTTGCTCACCCAGCTCGTCGTCGTGCTGCGCTGAACCGACCGGCCCGCATCCGGTGCGACGGGTCGGTCAGGCCTTGTCCATCCCGGCGACGACGGCGTCGGCGACCTCGCGCATCCCCATCCGCCGGTCCATCGCGGTCTTCTGGATCCACCGGAAGGCGTCGGCCTCGCTGATCTTCAGCCGGGCCATGAGGATGCCCTTGGCCCGGTCGACGGCCTTGCGGGTCTCCAGCCGTTCGCCGAGGTCGGCGACCTCGTCCTCGAGGGTCTTCAGCTCGGCCCACCGGGAGAGCGCGATGTCGATGGCGGGGGTGACGTCGCCCCGGGTGAACGGCTTGACGACGTAGGCCATGACCCCGGCGTCCCGGGCCCGCTCGACGAGCTCGGTCTGGCTGAAGGCGGTGAGCATGACGACGGGGCAGATGCGCTCCTTGCCGATCTCCTCGGCAGCGCTGATGCCGTCCATCACCGGCATCTTGACGTCCATGATGACGATGTCCGGGCGCAGCGTGCGGGCCATCTCGAGGGCCTGCTCGCCGTCGCCGGCCTGCCCGACGACGTCGTAGCCGGCCTCGCGGAGCATCTCGGCGAGGTCCAGGCGGATGATGGCCTCGTCCTCGGCGACGAGGACGCGCTTGGCGGTGGCGTGGGTCTCACTCATGTGCCGGGAGCGGGACTCGAACCCGCACGCCCTCGCGGGCAGAGCATTTTGAGTGCCCCGTGTCTGCCGTTCCACCACCCCGGCCGGGGGGTGCCGTCAGCATATCGAGGGTCCGCGACCCGCCCTCACGGCCGTCCGTCGGCGTCCTTGGCGACCTCGACGTAGGCGGGGGCCAGCCGGTTCTTCGCGTCGCCGATGCGGTGCACCCGTAGCGCGTTCGTCGAGCCGGGCAGGCCGGGCGGCGACCCCGCGACGATGATGACGTTCTCGCCCTCGACGACCCGGCCAAGGCCGAGGAGGATCTCGTCGACCTGGACGGCCATCTCGTCGGTGTGCTTGACCTGCGAGACGAGGAAGGTCTCGACACCCCAGGTGAGGGCGAGCTGGCTGCGGGTGGCCTGGTTCGGGGTGAAGGCGAGCATCGGGATGCTCGGGCGGACACGAGCCAGCCGCCGGGCGGAGTCGCCGCTCTCGGTGAAGGTGATGAGGAACTTGCAGCCGAGGAGCTCGCCGATCTCGGCGGCCGCGGCGGTCACGGCGCCGCCCTTGGAGTTCGGGCGCGTGCCGAGCGGGCGGATCCGGTGCAGCCCGTGGGTCTCGGTGTTCTCGATGATCCGGGCCATCGTCCGTACCGTCGCGAAGGGGTTCTTCCCGACGCTCGTCTCGCCGGAGAGCATCAGCGCGTCGGCGCCGTCGAGGACGGCGTTCGCGGCGTCCGAGGCCTCGGCGCGGGTCGGCCGGCTGTTCTCGATCATCGACTCGAGCACCTGGGTGGCGACGATGACCGGCTTGGCCCGCCGTCGGGCGATCTCGCAGGCCCGCTTCTGGACGAGGGGGACCTCCTCGAGCGGCATCTCGACGCCGAGGTCGCCGCGGGCCACCATGACGCCGTCGAAGGCGCGGATGATCTCGTCGAGGTTCTCGACGGCCTGCGGCTTCTCGATCTTCGCGATGACCGGCAGCCGGTGCCCCTCCTCGTCCATGATCGCGTGGACGTCGCGGATGTCGTCGGCGCTGCGGACGAAGGACAGCGCGATCATGTCGACGCGGGTGCGCAGCGCCCAGCGCAGGTCGTCCTTGTCCTTCTCGGACAGCGCGGGGACCGAGACGGCCACGCCCGGCAGGTTGATGCCCTTGTTGTTCGACAGCTCCCCGCCCTCGATGACCTGGCAGACGACGTCGGTCTCGGTGACCTCGGTGGCGATGAGCGAGATCTTGCCGTCGTCGATGAGGATCCGGTCGCCCTCGTGGACGTCACCGGGCAGCCCGTCGTACGTCGTGCTCACCTCGTCGACGTCGCCGGGGACCTCGCGCGTCGTGATGGTGAACGTGGCGCCCTTGACGAGCTCGACGGGACCCCCCGCGAAGCGGCCGGTACGGATCTTCGGGCCCTGGAGGTCGACGAGGATGCCGACCGCCCGGCCCACCGCGTCGCTCGCCTCCCGGACGTCGAGGTAGACGCGCTCGTGGTCGGCGTGGTCGCCGTGGCTGAGGTTGAGCCGGGCGACGTCCATGCCCGCACGGACGAGCTCACGGAGGTTCTCGGCGGACGAGGTGGCCGGACCGAGGGTGCAGACGATCTTGGCGCGACGCATGGCCTCGAGCCTATCGGTGGAACCGCTTACACCGTGACGCGGGCCACATCCCGGGCAAGGGCCCCGACACCGTGCGACGCCCAGGCGGGACTCGGTTTTCCGCCCCACCGGTGAGTTCGGGGTGACCCCGAAGAACCCGGGTAGGCAGCGCCTTCTTGTCGGTGTCAAGCGGGACAAGTCGACGCCGCGTCGCGGCAGCGCATCACAGGCGTCCCACCAGGCCCGCATAGTCGGGGTCACCCCGAACTCCCCGGAGAGGCGGCGGCGGGTCGGCTGGGGCTGGCGCCGGTGGGCTCAGGCGCTGAGCGGACGGTCGGTCGGGTTGACCGGGCGCGGCAGGCGCGAGGGCTTGCCCATGAGCCAGGCGTCCACCTCGTGGGCGACCGACCGGCCCTCGGCGATCGCCCAGACGATGAGCGACTGCCCGCGTCCGGCGTCGCCGGCGACGAAGACCCCGGGCACGCTCGACATGAAGTGGCCGTCGCGCGCGACGTTGGACCGCGGGTCCTTCTCGACCCCGAGCTGCTCGAGCAGGCCCTCCGCCTGGGGACCGAGGAAGCCCATCGCGAGGAGGACGAGCTGCGCCGGGATCTCCCGGTCGCTGCCCTCGACCCTCTCGAAGCCGTTCGCGCCCATCCGCACCTCGTGGAGGCGCAGCGCCCGGACCCGGCCCTGCTCGTCGCCGAGGATCTCGCTCGTCGAGACGGCGTAGACGCGGTCGCCGCCCTCCTCGTGGGCCGAGGCGACCCGGAAGACCATCGGGTACGTCGGCCACGGGTGCGCGGCGGCGCGGTCGACCGGGGGCTGCGGCATGATCTCCAGGCTCGTCACCGAGCGGGCACCCTGCCGGTGCGCCGTGCCGATGCAGTCGGCGCCGGTGTCGCCGCCGCCGATGACCACGACGTCCTTGCCCGTCGCGGTCACCTGGCCCGGGGCGGCGTGCCCGAGGGCGACCCGGTTCGCCGGCGGGAGGAAGTCCATCGCCTGGAGCACCCCGTCGAGCTCGCGTCCGGGGACCGGCAGGTCGCGCGGCACGGTGGCGCCGATGGCGACGACGACGGCGTCGTACCGCTTCCGCAGGTCGGCCCCGGTGAGGTCACGACCGACCTCGACGCCGGTGCGGAACCGCGTGCCCTCGGACTTCATCTGGGCGATCCGGCGGTCCAGGACGGCCTTCTCCATCTTGAACTCGGGGATGCCGTAGCGGAGCAGGCCGCCCGGCTGGTCGGCGCGCTCGTAGACCGCGACGGTGTGGCCCGAGCGGGTCAGCTGCTGCGCCGCGGCGAGCCCGGCAGGGCCCGAGCCGACGACGGCGACGGTCTTCCCGGAGAGCCGCTCGGGCGCCTCGGGCTGGACGATGCCGTTCTCGAAGGCCCGGTCGACGATCGTCACCTCGACCTGCTTGATCGTCACCGGGGGCTGGTTGATGCCGAGGACGCAGGCCGACTCGCACGGCGCCGGGCACAGCCGGCCGGTGAACTCGGGGAAGTTGTTCGTCGCGTGCAGGCGCTCGCCCGCCTCCTGCCAGTCGTCCCGGTAGACGAGGTCGTTCCACTCGGGGATCAGGTTCCCGAGCGGGCACCCGTTGTGGCAGAACGGGATCCCGCAGTTCATGCAACGCGACGCCTGCGCACGTAGGCGGTCGCTCTCGAAGGGCTGGTACACCTCCTGCCAGTCGTGCACCCGAACGGGGATCGGCCGCCGTGTC
>DASSQJ010000265.1:0-3261 GCA_035702545.1 Phycicoccus sp. | reverse complement strand
AGCAGGTCCGGAAGATCGGTGTCGCGGAACGTCATTCCTGACGCGGCGAGGCCGAGGGACCACGCGACGAGGTGGAGCCGGCCCTCGACGAGCCCGGCGAGCAGCTGGGCCTCGCGGTAGGCGTGGTCGTCGAGCGTCGCGAGGTCCGCCCCGGACATCACGACGAAGGCGGCGTCGTGGGCGAGCCCCTGCTCGAGGGCCGCCCGGTGCAGCTCCTCCCGGCACACGGCCTCCGGCAGCGGTCGCACGGGGGCGGTGAGGTCGGGCCACCGGTGGATGCCCGTCGGCACCCCGTCGACCGCGTTGACGCCCACCCAGTGCGGCAGGTCGACCCCCCGCAGGGCCAGCGTCATCGCGTCGACGAGGGCCTCGCGGGGCACCGACCGGTCGGCGCGGAGCCGGCGCACCGACCCCTTGCGGAGGACGACGTCGTCGACCGGCGCGTCCTCGCCGCCCGGCACCAGCAGCCCGACCGGCGCCCCGCGGCCGAGCTCGGGACCCAGGCCCGTCCGGCGGCCGGCGTGCTGCGCGGCGGTGACGAGCGGGAAGACGACCCCGTCGGGGTCCTGGTGCCCGGACATCGCGTCCGCGGTCGGGTGGAGGGCCGGGTCGCCCTCCCCGAGCGCGACGACGGCGACCGGGAACTCGCGGACGCCGTCCGCGCCGACGAGGGCGGACACCTCGTCGTCGGCGAAGGCGGTGAACAGCCGGACCGTCAGGCCGGCGGAGTCGCCGAGCGCCAGCAGCTGGGCGAGCATCGTCCCGGCGTCCCAGTAGATGTGCCGGAAGCCGCGCTCCCGGTACCGCCAGCCGGTCCGCCACGGGACACCCGTGACGACGAGAGACGGTGCGGAGCCACCCGGGGGCGGCCCGACGGTGACGAGGGCGTGGGCCTCCGGGTCGTACCAGTGGACCCCGGCGGGGACGTCGGTGTCCCGGCCCCCGGCGCCGGCCGGGACGGCCACGTAGAGCTCGAGCGGGAACCGGGCCCCGGCCGAGCCCGCGGCCCGGAAGAGGACCCGGATGCCGTCGCGCACCGTCGTGCGGGTCACCCCGGCGGACAGGAAGAGCAGGCGGGCCAGCCCGGACAGGTCGAGGGCTGCCGCCGGGACCTCCGCTGTCCCCGCGAGCACGGCCCGGGTCGGTGCGCCTGCCCCGGGCAGGTCGCTCGGCAGGAGCACTCGAGGAAGGTCGTCGTCGTAGCGCTTGTACGGCATCGGGAAGTGCGCGAGGTCGTTGAGCTGGAAGTCGCTGACGACCCGGTCGTCGTCGAGCGGCTCGGTCCACTCCCGGTCGGGGACGTAGCTCGTCAGCCGGTGGAGCAGCTGGGTCGGCGTCTCGGGAGGCGTGGGCCCCTCGGGCGTCCCGGCGGTCGTGCGCGTGTCCTCGGCGGCCATGGGGCCATCATCGTCCTCGCCGTGGGCGCCGGCGGCGCCTAGGCTCGTCGGGGTGAGCCAGCAGCCGAACCGGCCCGTCACGGACCTGCCCGTCATCGTCCTCGTCTCCGGCGAGCACGCCGACACCCTCCGCGAGGAGTTCTGGCGCTACTCGCGCGAGTACGACCTGCGGACCGCCACGACGTGCGCGGAGGCGGTCGCCGTCACGGAGTCCGCGCTCGCCGAGGGTCGCCGCGTCGCAATGTACGTCTCGGACAGCCGACTTCCCGACGAGCCCGACGTCCTCGCCGCGTTCCACGCGTGGCGCCAGCTCGTCCCGACCGCCCGCCGGCTCGTCGTCGCGCCGTTCGACCGGTTCCTCTCCGACGCGCCGCGGCTGCGCGCCGGCATGGCCAAGGGCAAGTACGACGCCTACCTCCTCCTCCCGCGCGGGGCTCGCGACGAGGAGTTCCACCACTCCGTGACCGAGCTGCTCAGCGACTGGGGCTGGACGTCGACCGACCCGGACGTCGTCGTGGCGAAGATCGTCTCGCCGGTGCGCGACGAGCTGACCCTGGGCATCCGGGACTTCTTCGACCGAATGGGGCTGCCGAGCCGCATCGTCGACCCTGACAGCGAGGTGGGCCGGCACGTCCGGGAGCTCTTCCCCGCGGACGCCCCGTACCCGATGCTCTGGGGCGCCGGGCGCGCACCGATGACGCCGCGGTCGGTCCGGGACGTCGCCCGGTCCTTCTTCGAGAGCTCGGCGGAGCGCGAGCTCGACGCCTCGGCGGGCTCGGGGGTCGCCGACCTCGTCGTCGTGGGCGGGGGGCCGGCCGGGCTGGCCGCTGCGGTGTACGCCGCCTCCGAGGGGCTCGCGACCGTGGTGCTCGAGGCGGGCGCGGTCGGGGGGCAGGCGGGGACGAGCTCGATGATCCGCAACTACCTCGGCTTCCCGCGCGGGATCTCCGGCATGCGTCTGGCCCAGCGGGCGCGGAACCAGGCGCTGCGCTTCGGGACCAGGTTCCACACCGGCTGGGAGGTCGACGAGCTGGAGGTCGGCCGCGCGGGGTCGCCGCACGTCCTGCGCGGACAGGACTTCGAGATCGAGGCCCGCAGCGTCGTCGTCGCCTCGGGGGTGCGGTACCGCAGCCTCGGGGTCCCCGCCGTCGAGGAGCTCGTCGGCCGCGGCGTCAACTACGGAGCGGCCATGTCGCTCTCGCGCGAGATGGAGGACCAGGACGTCGTCGTCGTCGGCGGGGGCAACTCCGCGGGCCAGGCGGCCGTGCACCTCGCCCGGTTCGCGCGCTCGGTGACCGTGGTCGTCAGGCGGCCGGGGCTGGCGGAGACGATGTCGGCGTACCTCGTCGGCGAGATCGAGTTCAACCCGCGGATCACCGTCGCGCCCTGCACACAGGTCGTCGACGGCGGCGGCTCGGACCGGCTCGAGTGGCTGACCTTCGAGGACACCCGCACCGGCGTCCGCGAGACCCGGCAGGTCGGCGGCCTCTTCCTCCTCCTCGGCGCGGAGCCGCACTGCGGATGGCTCCCGGACGCCGTCGCCCGCGACGACCGGGGCTTCGTCCTGACCGGCCGCGACGTCCCGCGCGATCGCTGGCTCGACGGGCTCCCGCCGGCGAACCTCGCGACGAGCGCGCCCGGCGTCTTCGCCGTCGGGGACGTCCGCGCCGGCTCGATGAAGCGCGTCGCGGCGGCGACGGGCGAGGGCAGCTCGGTGGTGCCGCTCGTCCACGAGTGGCTCTCACGTTCCCTGATGTCCGCAGCACCGTCTCACGGACGTGGGTGACAACCGTCGCGAGCACGCCAATCGTCACCCGCATCCCGCGGGACCCCTCAGGCGGAGACCTCGGTGACCGGCATCGAG
>DASSQJ010000264.1:0-2052 GCA_035702545.1 Phycicoccus sp. | reverse complement strand
GACGGAAGAGCCGACTGGACCGGCCCCACCGGGCGGGTCACCGTCACCGAGCCCGTCGACGCCCTCGACACCCTCGTCCTGCACCCCGACCCCACCGCCGAACCGGCCGGTCCCGTGTGGCGCGCGGGTGAGCCCGAGCCCGGGCAGCTGCCCAGCGCCCTCGAGGACGCCCACGACCACCGGCTCCAGGAGCTCGAGGTTCGAGCCGCCGCCTGGCGCGAGCAGCGCAACCGGCGCGACCGAGGCGACAGGCGGTGTGGCGGCGACCGCGACCGGCGGGGAGGCGTCGACGTCCGTGTCCGCATCGACCGGCATCCCTGGCACGACGCTCGCGGCCGCCCCGTCACCCTCGGCCCATGGGTCCTCGACGGCCACGACGACCGACACCGGCGACGAACACCCGCCCCGGAGAAGCCGCCCTTCTGAACGACGGCGCGCGACGGCTCAGCCGGCGGAGGTCGGCGGCTGGGCACCACCCTCGGGCGGGCCCGGTTGACCCGCAGGATCTGACGGAGCGGACAGGTCCGCCTGACCCGACGGGCCGGTCGCACCCGCGGCGCCCGACGGCCCGGCCTGGTACGAGCTCGGCGGCGGGATGGTCGCGTCGCGCTGCCCGAAGTCGACGCGCGGCGCCTCACGCTGCTCGCCGACGGCCTCGAAGTACTCCGCCCGGGCGATGTTGAACACGCCGGCGACGAAGTTGGTCGGGACCGTCTCGACGCGCGTGTTGAGGTCCCGGACCGTCGCGTTGTAGTAGCGGCGGGCCGAGGCGATGCGGTCCTCCGTCGAGGTCAGCTCGTCCTGGAGGGCCATGAAGTTCTGGTTGGCCTTGAGGTCCGGGTATGCCTCGGCGATGGCGATGAGTCGCCCCAGCGCCTGGCTGAGGACGTTCTCGCTCTCGGCCTGCTGCGCCGGGGACTGGCCGGGGGCCATCGCGGCCGCGCGCGCCCGGACGACGTCCTCGAGCGTGCCGCGCTCGTGCGCCGCGTACCCCTTGACGGTCTCGACGAGGTTGCCGATGAGGTCGTGCCGACGAGTCAGCTCGACGTCGATCTGGCGCCACGCCTCCTGGACGAGGTTGCGCAGCTTGATGAGGCCGTTGTACGCGCCGACCGCCCAGAGGACGAGTCCGACGATCAGCACGACGACGACGATGAGGACGACGGTGCCCAGGGTCACGAGGTTCTCCTCCCGGCGGGTGTCCTCGAATCCTAGGGGTGCGTGAGCCCCCGGGCGACGAGGCAGGTCAGGCCAGGCCCAGGTCCTCGAGGCCGAACACGTACCGGTACTCCAGCCCGGCCTCCGCGAACTTCTCCGCTGCTCCGGTCGCCCGGTCGGCGATCGTCGCGACCGCGACGACGGTGGCGCCGGCCTCCTGGGCGGCGCGAGCGGCCTCGAGCGGCGACGCGCCGGTGGTCGAGGTGTCCTCGACGACGAGGACCCGGCGTCCCGCGATGGCCGGACCCTCGATGCGCTGCTGGAGCCCGTGGGCCTTCCCGGCCTTGCGCACGACGAACGCGTCGAGACGCCCGCCGGAGGCCGCCCGGGCGTGCAGCATCGCCGTCGCCACGGGGTCGGCGCCGAGGGTGAGGCCGCCGACGGCGTCGATGTCGAGGTCGGCGACGAGGTCGAGCATCACCCGGCCGACGAGGGGGGACGCCTCGCCGTCCAGGGTGATCCGCCGCAGGTCGACGTAGTAGTCCGCCTCCTTGCCCGAGGAGAGCACCACCCGACCGTGGACGATCGCCTTGGCGCGGATGAGGTCGAGGAGACGGGCCCGGTCGGCGTCGATGTCGCTCACCCGCCCCACGGTACGGCCACCCGCGGGCGGCCGGCGGCGGTGGGTGGCCGGCCGCTCGGGGCGCCGCGGGACGCACCCGGGGGCACCATGGCGGGATGGACGACGTCGAGGTCACCGCGCTCGCGGTCAACGTGACGATCCCCGAGCCGCTGCGCTGGACCGCCACGAGACGCGGGCAGACCTTCGCCCTGAGCACCCTCAACGTCCGGCTGCTCCCGGACGGACACCTCGCGGTCAAGGCCTACGGCCGG
>DASSQJ010000263.1:0-6962 GCA_035702545.1 Phycicoccus sp. | reverse complement strand
GCCCGGACGACGTTGTCGGAGTTCGCGAGCACCTCGATGCCGAGGCCCCGGACGTAGGAGTGCAGGACGCCGGCGGCGACGTCGACGTACTCCCCCGGGGCGAGCACCCGGTGGTGCATGAGGAGGAGCACGACGAGCCCGATGTCGTCGGGGTGCATCTCGGCGACCTCGACGACGGTGGCGGCCGCGCGGCCGACCTCGTCCGCGTCCTCGCTGAGGCGCACGCAGGCCGCGACGACCTGCCGCGCGAGGTCGGCGACGTGGTCGGCCGGGGTCGCGAGGACGGCGGCGAGCAGCGCCCGGGCCGGGTCGTCGGCAGCCGCGGTGCGCCGGACCATGGCCGAGAACCGCGGCACGTCGAGGCGCCGGGCGATGTCCGCGACCTCGGCGGGCTCGCGCATCCCGATGAAGATGTCGAAGGGCGCGATGGCGAGGAGCAGCTCGGGCTTCGCCGAGTCGTCGACGTAGACCTCGTTGCCGGTGGTCCGGCGCAGCGCCCTCGCCTGCTCGGCGGTCGGGTGGGCCTGGATCGAGATGGCCCGACCCGGCGCGAGCACCTTGAGGAGGAACGGCAGGCGGGTCCCGTGGCGGGTCACGCACGCGGCCCCGAGCTCGCCCTCGGGATCCGCGGCGACGACCTCGGCGAGGGTCGGCGCACCGGGCCGGTCGGTGCCGGCGGGTCCGCTCTCGTGGGCGCCCATCCACAGCTCGGACTCGGGCAGCTCGGTCGGAATGTCGCGGCCCTGGAGGCTCGCGATCGCGACGTACGAGCCCCAGGCGTCGTTGAACACGACGGGGGACAGTCGATCCACGAAGGGCCTCGCTCGTCGGGGGCAGGGACGGGGCCGATGCTAGCGCGGCGCGACGACCCGCTCGCCCACCCTGCCGACGGTCGCGTCCCCCGCGACCCGGCTCAGCGCCTCGACGACCTCGGGGTCGTACTCGTAGCCGAGGCCGAGGTGGATGCGCTCCATGGCCGCCTCGACCCTGGCCCGGTCGGTCGAGCCGCCGGTGAGGTCGTCGTAGGCGTTGGCCACCTTGATGATCCGGCTCTCCACCGGCACCGTCTCCCCCAGCTCGCGCACCTGCCGGTACGGCGTCGTCTGTGCCTCGACGTAGTGGGCGACCGTCTCCAGGCCCTCGGCGTGCCGGATGATCCGCGCGCCCTCGGCGGCGATGTCGCGCTGGTCGGTCGGGGCGGCGAGCACGGTCGCGCCGTCGGGGATCGGCTCGCGCAGCGAGAGCTGGCCGAGGTCGTGGAGCAGGGCGGCGTACTCGAGGTCGCGCAGCTCGCGGTCCGAGAGGCCGAGGACGCGGCCGATGCGGACCGCGGTCTCGGACACCCGCTCCGCATGGGCGACCGGCGTGTAGCCCCCGCTCTCGGTGAGGTGCGACAGGGTCGCGATGGTCTGCCGGTACGTCGCGCGGTTGCGGGCGAACCGGAACACGGCGAGGTAGGTGATCGCGAGCGGGAAGAGGGCGGCCGGGAGCGACGCGAGCCCGAAGACGGGGGCCATGAGCGCCACCATCGGCCCGGACGCGATGACGGCGAGGGTGAGCGGAGCGGCCTCCCCGATCTCGTCGCGCAGCGCCGCGGACCACGGGGTGCGGTGCCGCTCCGCACGCGTACCCGAGGCGATGACCACCTCGATGACGAGCCCGAGCGCCGAGACGAGGACCATGACGAGGGCGACGAGCGCCCGGGACACCGCGGGGCGTTCCTGCAGGTCCCAGAGGCTCGTCCCCTCGGCGCCCGGGGCCCGGAACAGCTCGGCGGCGACAGCGACGCCGAGCAGGCTCGCCGTGACGAGGGGCACTCCGACCTCGCGGCCGCGCACCCACCTCAGCGCGGACGCGAGCCCGAGGGCCAGCGCGACGACGAGGACGACGAGGCCGCCGCCCACGTCGAAGGTGGGCTCACCGTCGATCGGCCCGATGAAGGCGATGCCGAGGGCCGCCGCCGAGGCGAGCGGCGCCGTCTCCCGGCCGCTCGGCATCCGCAGCCGGGCGAGCTCCCCGGCGAGGATCGCGAGGACGAACACGACGAGGGTGCCCTCGTGCGTCGTGACGAGCATGCCGAGGTCGGACCCGCTGGTGACCAGGCCGTGGAGGACCGTGACGACGCCGAGGAGGCCGACGAGCAGGGTCCACGGGCGCTCGGGCCGGGGCAGGAGCCGCCTCATCCCTCACCCCCGGCCACCGCACGCCGGGCGAGCGCGCTCTCCAGCGCCCGGACGAGCTCGTCGTCGGCGATGCCCGAGTCGTGCAGCCACGCGAGTGCCTCGCCGCGGCCCACGAGGTCGCCGTCGGGGGTCCCGACCTCGGTGAGCAGGTCGAACTCGTCGGCCACCCCGACGATCCGCGCGGGCAGGTCCTCGGTCGCCGGACCGCTCCCCGGGTCGAGCGCCGCCCGGTGGTCGGCGATGGGGCCGAGGGCGCCGGACAGGAAGCTCAGCTCGCGCAGGAGCGACGCCCCGCGCTCGGGGTAGGTGCGCAGCACGCCGTCCTGGCCGCCGTCGAGGCCGCGGACCACGGCCGTCGGCAGGGTCGTCTGGCCCAGGTCGTGGAGCATCCCGGCGAGCCGCGTGTCCGCGACGGCCTGCTGCCGGAGTCCGAGGTGCTCGGCCATCGAGGCGCTCAGCTCCGCGACCCGCGCGCTGTGCCCGGCCAGGTGCGGGGCCTTGGCCTCGACCGCGGCGACGAGGACGTGGAGGGCGCGCTCCTGGGCACCGACCTCCTCCGCGTACTGCCCGTAGGCCCACCGGGCGACGAGGAGCGGGGCGAGGACGAGGACCGCGGCGGCCGGCCCCAGGTCGGCCGGCTGCCAGAGGACGACGAGGAGGAACGCGACGATTCCGTAGCCGAGGTAGGCCGGGCTCGTCGTCCGGGCGAGCCGGACGATCTGCACCCGCATCGGGACGCCCTCGGTGAGCCGGACGATTCCGGCGAGGAGGAGCAGGTTGACGACGACCTGGACGACGTCGGCCGCGAGGACGGGGACGCCGACGTGCCGGATGATCTCGCCCGCGCCGACGAGGTCCTCGGCGGAGGCCTTGCCGCCGGCGAGGATGTAGACGACGCCGCCGAGGACCCCGAGGGTCGCCGACTGGCCGGTGTTGAAGACCCGCGCCCGCAGCGGGACGCGCCCGCGCTGGAGCGGGCCCATGATGATGCCGATGAGGCCGGCCCCGGCGGGCCCGAGCAGCGCCATCGCCGAGAGCAGCACGGTGCTCGAGAACGTGAGGCGGACCCGGCCGTCGACGACGACCGGGCCCGACCACCAGGTGAGCACCGCGAGGACGGCGAGGACGACGAGGGTGGGGCCCGTCGTGACCCCGCCGAGGCGGATCGCCGCCACGGTCAGGCCGAGGCCCAGGACCGTGACGGCGCCGATGTAGGCGGTCGCTCCGAGACCGATGCGCCGCGGCGCGCCCCGTTCGGGCGGCGAACCGTCAGTCATCGGTCAGAGGCTCAGCCGCCCCACTGGTAGTGGGCGAGCTGCAGCTTGCCGACGGTGGGGGCGGCCTGGGAGGAGGCGGGGACGATGGCGGCGACCGCGGCCAGGAGGACCACGGCGACGAGAGAGCGCATCCTGCTCATGGGATGTTCCTTTCAGAGGCGGTGCACCCGGCGACCACCGCCCGTCGGACGGCACCGGGGATGCTCAGAGTGTCCCATGTTGCGCGATGTGCGACAATCGTTGAATCCACCTCGTGACCGGTGTCGCGTGGTAAAGCCCTTCAGAGAGGTCCCCCGATGAGCAAGCGTGCCCGCAAGCGCCGCTCGCGCAAGGGCAGCAAGGCCAACCACGGCCGTCGCCCGAACGCCTGAGCGCCGACGACACGACGGAGCGCCCGGTACCGAGGTACCGGGCGCTCTCGCGTGTCGGCGTGCCGCAGTTCGGGGTTCAGGCCTCGCCCTCGGCCCGGATCACGGTGATGCTGCGGGTGATCCGCATCCGGAGGTAGTCGGGCGCGTGCTCGTCGAGGCAGGCCCGGCGGACCACCTGCTTGACCGCCTTGTCGAGGTCGTGCTCGGCGAGGCACGGGCGGCACTCCTCGAGGTGTGCCGCAACCCGCTTGACGTCGTCGGGGCTCATCTCGCCGTCGAGGTACTCGTAGATGCGGTGGAGGACCTCGGAGCAGTCCCCGTGCCCCGCGTGCTCACTCGTCGTCATCGCTCCTCCTCCGTGCCGAGGCCACGACTCCGGGCGTAGTCGGTGAGCAGCGCGCGCAGCTGGCGCCGACCGCGGTGCAGGCGCGACATCACCGTGCCGATGGGGGTGCCCATGATCTCGGCGATCTCCTTGTACGCGAAGCCCTCGACGTCGGCGAGGTAGACCGCGAGCCGGAAGTCCTCGGGGAGCTCCTGGAGGGCGCGCTTGACCTCGGTGTCGGGCAGGTGGTCCAGGGCCTGGGCCTCGGCGGACTTCAGCCCGGCGGAGGTGTGCGACTCCGCCCGGGCGAGCTGGTAGTCCTCGACCTCGGCGGCGTCGGACTGCAGCGGCTCGCGCTGCTTCTTGCGGTAGGTGTTGATGTAGGTGTTGGTGAGGATGCGGTACATCCACGCCTTGAGGTTGGTCCCCGGCTGGTACTGGTGGAAGGCCGCGTAGGCCTTGGCGTAGGTCTCCTGGAGGAGGTCCTCGGCGTCCGCGGGGTTGCGGGTCGTCCGCATCGCCGCCGCGTAGAGCTGGTCGAGGAGGGGCAGGGCCTCACTCTCGAAGCGGGCCTGGCGCTCCTCGGGGGTCTCGGTGGCGAGGTCGACCTCGGGTTCGGTCCCCTGGTCGAGGGGTGTCTGGGGAGTGCTCATCGCCTCCCACCCTAGCCGGGCCCGCCTCGGGGCCCCGGTGTCGAGCACCAGCACGAGTCCGCCTTCCGGTCGCGTCACGGGGTCGAGGGGTGAACGCCGGACGGCGCGGGGTCATTCCACGGCGACGGTGGCGAGCGCGGCCGCCACGGCAGCCGCCACCGCGGCGGCGGACCGCTCGAGCGAGTGCGCACCGTCGACCTCCGTGAGGTGGGCACCGGCCGGGAGCACGGCGCGCACCTCCGCCGGCGCCCCGAACGGGTCGGTGCGGCCCTGGACGACGTGGACCGCGAGGCCGGCGGCGGCCGGGGCGGCGAGCTCCTCGGCGCGGGACCGCTCCGGCCGGCCCGGGGGGTGCAGCGGGAAGGAGAGGGCGAGGACCGCCGCCGCCCCCACCTCGGCAGCCGTCCGGCACGCGACCCGGGCCCCGGCGCTGCGGCCGCCGACGACGAGCGGGCCGGGCACCGCCGTCGACGCCGCGAGCACCGCGCGCCACGCGGCGTCGAGCGCCGCCGGGCCGGGGCCGACCCGCTTGCCCGCGACCCGCCACGGCTGGTCGACGAGGTCGACCACCCAGCCGGCGGCGACGGCCGCGTCACGCGCCGCGACGACGTCGTCGGTCCAGCGCAGCCCCCCGGCCCCGTGACCGAGGACGAGCCGGCCCACGGGCGGACCGTCCGGGGCGGCCCGGTCCAGCCGCGCCGGACCGTGGGGGGTGTCGAGGAGGACTGGCCCGTCCGGGGTCCTCACGACGGGCCGCCGATGACCTCGCCGGTCATCGGGTCGACGACCCCGACGAGCTCCTCGACGGGGCAGGGCTCGAGCAGCTGCGGGCCGTTGCTCCGGTTGCTGCTCACCGCCCGTGACACCGGGTAGGCCTCGAACCGGCCCGCCGGCCGCGGCGCGAGGAGGTCGAGGACGTCCGCCGCCCCGGTCCCGGGGTCGAGCCAGTGCGACCACTCGTCGTGCTCGAGGACCACCGGTTGCCGGTCGTGGATGCGGTCCAGGCCGGGCTCCGCGGGCCCGGTGATGACGGCGAACGTCGTCAGCCACGCCATCGGGTCCTCGGGGTCCGGCACCGTGGGGTCGCGCCAGAACTCGTAGAGACCCGCCATCGCGACGCTCGTGCCGTCGGCGCGGTGGGTGAAGAACGGCTGCTTCCGGGGTCTGCCCTTGGCGTCGGTCGCGGTCGGCGAGGCCTGCCACTCGTACCACCCCGCGGCCGGCACGAGGCACCGCCGGGCGGCGAGGGCACGGGCGAACGCCGGCTTGTCGGCGACCGACTCGACCCGGGCGTTGATCATCCGCGCCCCGCCGGCAGGGTTCTTCGACCACGACGGAACCAGCCCCCAGGTGAGCAGGCGGAGCTGGCGGCGCGGGTCGGCGTCGCGGTCCTCCCGGGGGGCGCGGGTGAGGACGACGGGTGCCTGCTTCGTCGGGGCCATGTTGTGGTCGGGGCGCCCCGGCGGAGGGTCCTGGGGCGCGGCGAGGACGCTGCGACCCGGGGTGCCCGTGCGGTCCTCGTCGACCCCGAACTCCTCCACCAGCTCGTCGGGGTTCGCCGTCGCGGCGTAGCGGCCACACATGGTGCACAGGCTACGCAGGCAGAGGGTGAGCAACTACGGTAGACGGGTCAGCTCGACCAGGACCGATCTGGAGGACCCGGATGACCTTCGTGCGCCGCCTCGCCCGCCCCATGCTCGCCTCGATGTTCCTCGTCGGCGGTGTCGACCAGGTCAAGCACCCCGGGCGCAAGGCGGAGACCGCAGGTCCGGTCGTCGAGCGGCTCGCTCCGAGGCTCGGCCTCCCCCAGGACACCGAGATGCTCGTGCGGGCCAACGGGGTGGCCATGGTCGGTGCGGGCACGATGCTCGCCCTCGGCTGGTTCCCCCGGGTGTCCGCCGGGGTCCTCGCCGCGACCCTCGTCCCGACGACGGTCGCGGCGCACGCCTACTGGCGCGAGGACGACCCGGCGACCCGGGCGTCGCAGCGCACGCAGTTCTACAAGAACCTCGGGCTGCTGGGCGGCCTGCTGCTGGCCGTCGTCGACACCGAGGGCCGGCCGGGGCTGGCCTACCGGGCCCACCTGGCGAGCGAGAGCGTCCAGCGCACGGCACGCACCGCCCGCCGCGAGGCCCGGCACGCCGCCCACGCCG
>DASSQJ010000262.1:0-7884 GCA_035702545.1 Phycicoccus sp. | reverse complement strand
CAGCGCCGGGGCGGGGGCGCCGGTCTGCTCGAGCGCGCCGTTGTCGGCGAGGTACGCGCCGACGACGCCGCCGGCGGTGCCCGCGAGCAGCGCGGCAGCGAGCGAGGTCCCGACGAGGGCCCCCCACCCGGGCCCGCGCCTCGGCCGCGGGGCCGGTGCGGGCTCGACGGGCTGGTACCAGGGGAAGGGGTCCGGCTCCGGCCGCTGCGGTACCGGCTGGGTGACGACGGGCGCTGCTGGCTGGGTGAGGGCGGGCGCTTCCGGCCCTGCGGCCGCGGGCGCTGCCTCGGGGGCGGCCTCGGCCGGCGCGTCCGGCGGGGTCTGCGGCGGCTCCCAGGGGCGCCAGTCGTCCCGGTCCGGACGGTCCTCGCTCGTCATGGGGTCGATTGTGCCTCTTCGCCGCCGACGACCAGGACCGCGCCCGCAGGCATCCACCGGACGGGTGTCGCCGGGGCGGGGGTCGCCGCCGTCGTCGGGCTCACGGTCGCCCCGGCGTTCCGGGCGAGCGGCGGGGTCGGAAGACCGGTCCGCGCGGTGGCCGGGGCGCCGATGACGGTGAGGCTCCACGCGGCGGCGGCGGAGACCCCTGCGGCGGCCGCGGCGACGACGGTCGCCCGCAGCGGTGAGCGGTGGCACGGCGGGGCACCGGGTGCCAGGAGGGGCAGTGGCCCGGGGCCCGCCGGCGTGCGGAGCGGCTCGTGGGACAGGGCGGTCCCCATCGCCATCAGCGTGCTGCGGAGGTCACCGGGCATCGACGGGCCGCCGGTGAGAACCGCCCGCAGTCGCCGCTCGCGCTCGAGCCCGCACGCGCACAGGTCGCACACCGCGAGGTGCCGCTCCCAGGCCCGCACCCGCGCGGCGGGCAACCGGCCGGCGGCGTACTCCGAGAGCTCGTCGTCGAGGCAGCGCACGCCGTCGGTGCGGCTCATACGGCTCCCGCAGCGGGCCGGCGGACGAGGGGCCGCCGCGGCGCCGCCGTGGCGGCCGGGCGGGGCTGCGGCGCTCGGTGGGCGAGTGCCTCGCGCAGCTGGGCGCGTCCCCGGTGGATGCGCGAGCGGACCGTCCCCAGCTTGATGCCGAGCGTCGCCGCGACCTCCTCGTAGGACAGGCCCTCGATGTCGCAGAGGACGACGGCCGCCCGGAAGTCCGGGGACAGGGCGTCGAGGGCGCGCTGGACGTCGTCGTCGAGGTGGGTCTCGTCGTAGGCCTGCTCGGGCCCCGGGCCCCGGCTCGGGAGGCGCGCGGCGGACTCCTCGGAGAGAGCGTCCATCCGGATCCGCTGCTTGCGGCGCATCCGGTCGAGGAAGACGTTGGTCGTGATGCGGTGCAGCCAGCCCTCGAAGGTGCCCGGCTGGTAGGTGTGCAGCGAGCGGAAGACCCGGACGAAGACGTCCTGGGTGAGGTCCTCGGCGTCGTGGACGTTGCCCGTGAGGCGGTAGGCGAGGCGGTAGACCCGGGCCGAGTGCTGCTCGACGACCTCCTCCCACGTCGGCGGCGTCCATCCGGCGGTGGCCTCCCTCACGGGGGGCGCGCTGGGCGTCGTCGTCATCGTCTCGTCCCTCACCAAGGTCGTCATGTCATCCATCCGTACGCGTCTGGACAGGGAATTGTTCCGGCAGAACCTGAACGAACGCTGGGAGCGTGGCGCCGCCGCGGTCCGGTGGCCGGGTCACCGTAGGGTGGCGCCATGAGCACCCTGCGCCCCGCCAGCTGGAGCTACGCCGAGGAGTTCGTGCCCGAGAGCGACGTCGTCGACGCCGCCCGGCGCCGAGGCATCGAGCTCGGCGCCGCGACCCCCGTCGGCACCGGCGCCGGTGCCGCACTGCGGGTGCTCGCGGCCGCCGTGAGGGCCCGGCACGTCGTCGAGATCGGGACCGGTGCCGGCGTCTCCGGCCTGTGGCTGCTCGCCGGGATGCCCGAGGACGGCGTGCTCACGACGATCGACGTCTCCGCCGAGCACCAGCGCTCCGCCCGGGAGGCCTACGCGGCCGCCGGCATCGCGCCCCAGCGAACGCGCGTCATCACCGGCGCCGCCACGGACGTGCTCCCGCGGATGACCGACGGCGCGTACGACCTCGTCCTCGTCGACGCCGACAAGGACGGCTACCGGACGTACGCGGAGCACGCCATCCGGCTGCTGCGACCCGGTGGGGTGCTCGCCGTCGACAACATGCTCTGGCACGACCAGGTGGCCGACCCGGCGGCGAGGGACGCGACGACGTCCACGCTGCGCGACCTCGGGAAGTGGCTGCGCGACCACGACGACCTCGTCACGGCCCTGCTGCCCGTCGGCGACGGCCTTCTCGTCGCCGTCCGCCGCTGACCCCCGAACCCTCCCCCCGCCCAACCCCCGAACCCTCCCCCGCACCAACCCCACTTGTTGCTCCTTCTGCCGCTCGACAGGCCGCTCTGACGGGGTGTCCAGCGGCAGAAGGAGCAATGAGTGGGGGTTCTCGGGGGTCAGGTGACGTCGGGACCGGCGCCGCGGCGGAAGCCGGCGGGCCCCTCGGCGATCGCGACGACCTCCCAGTTCTCGATGAGCACCGGCGGCGACCCGATGAGCTCGCTGCCCGCCGACGCGGCCGCACCCGGCTCGAAGCCCTCCCGGAAGGCGGTGCGCTCCTGCTCGCTGTCGAAGACGTAGGTCCCCTCGAACCACTCCCCCGCACGCATCCGCCACACCTTGAAGGCGAGACCGTCGAGGAACATGAAGCGGGCGATGGAGGTGCCGACGACGTACTCGCGGAGCCGGTCGGCGGCGTCCTCCGGGGCGCCCTGCAGCGACCAGCGCACCGTCAGCCCGTACCCGGCGTTCATGCCATCTCCTCCAGCCACCGCAGCAGCAGTCGTGTCCCGAAGCCGGTCCCACCCTTGGCGGTGAGGCCGGCGTCGACGTCCGAGCGCCCGGTCCCCGCGATGTCGAGGTGCGCCCAGCGGCGCTCCCCGACGAACTCGCGGAGGAAGAGCGCCGCCGTGACGGCGCCGCCGCCCACACCGTCGGCGATGTGCGTCAGGTCGGCGACGTCGGAGTCGAGAGCTCGACGGTAGGTGTCGGGCAACGGCATCCGCCACAGCGTCTCACCGCTGGCCGCACCGGCCGCCACGAGCGCGGAGGCCAGGTCGTCATCGGTCGCGAACACCGGCGCCATGACCCGGGCCAGCGCGATGCGGGCCGCGCCGGTGAGGGTGGCGACGTCGACGACGGCGTCGGGGTCGAGGTGGGCGTCGGCGTAGGCGAGGGCGTCGGCGAGGACGATGCGGCCCTCGGCGTCGGTGTTGCCGATCTCGACGGTGCGGCCCCCGTACTGGGCGACGACGTCCCCGGGGCGGTAGGAGGCCCCGCCGACGGCGTTCTCGGCGAGGGCCAGCAGCGCGGTGACCCGCACCGGCACGCCGAGCTCGGCGCACGCGGCGACGGCGGCGAGGACCACGGCGGCGCCGGACATGTCGGTCTTCATGCCCAGCATCCCGTCGGTGGGCTTCACCTGGAGGCCACCGGTGTCGAAGGTGATGCCCTTGCCGACGAGGACGACGTGCGGCGTGCGGCGGGTCGCACCGTCGGGCACGTGGTCGACCTGGACGAGCCGGGGTGGTGTCGCGGACCCACCGCCCACGGCGAGGAGCCCGCCGAAGCCGTCCCGCGCGAGCTGGCGCTCGTCCCAGACCCGCACCGCGAGGCCGAGCCGCCGGGCGAGCGTCCCGGCCCGGTCGGCCAGCCATGCCGGGGACTTCGTGTTCGAGGGGGTGAGGGCCAGGCTCCTCGCCACGAGCTGGGCCCGGGCCCGCACGACGGCCCGCCGTACCCGCTCGTCCGGCCCGTCGCCGGTGACGACGACGACGACCTCGCGGGCCGGTTCCGCCCCGTCGACCGGCCCTCCGGAGCGCCACCGCGGCGAGGTCCAGGCGCCGAGCACCCCGCCCTCGACCCAGGCGGTGAGCGACTCCCCCGTCGCCGCGGGGCCGAGGGCGTGGACGACCGACCCCGCGCCCCGGGTCGCGCGGCCGGTCGCAGCACCGGCGGCGCGCCAGTCGTCGGGGCTCCCGCCGCCGGTCCCGACGAGGAGCACCCGACGTGCGGCGTGTGCTCCCGGAGGGAGCAGGACCGCGGTGACCGCTCCGGCGGTGGGCTTCGGCTCGTGCGTCTCGAGGACCATCGACGGGTCGAGGCCGAGCACGGCGAGCGCGTCACGGGCGACCGCGTCGCCGCCTCCCTCCGGCTCGCCGAGCGGGACGGCCACCACGCGGTCCCCGCCGTCCCCGGCGAGGGCGGTCGCGAGGTCCGCGGCGACGGACCAGGAGGAGCAGGCGGGGTCGAGGAGCACGTCACGGGGCACCCGCCGACCCTACCCAGCGCCGGCACGGACGAGGCCCCCCGCCACAGGGCGGGGGGCCTCGTCGGGGATCAGCAGCGGCTCAGTTCAGGCCCTCGCAGTTGTCGATGGCCTCGCCGAGCGCCCGGACCTCCTCGGGGGTCATCTCGACGACGAGCCGCCCACCACCCTCGAGGGGCATGCGCAGCACGATGCCGCGACCTTCCTTGGTGACCTCGAGCGGGCCGTCGCCCGTCCTCGGCTTCATTGCCGCCATGGCTCTTTTCCCTTCCTCATCGCGGCAGCGGGGGTCGCGCCACGTCGGTGGTCCGGCGCCGGACTGCCGGACGTCGGCCACCATTATCCCGTAGCCGTCGGACGCCGCGAAATCCACCGCCGTGGCAGGTCAGGGCGGGAAGGACCCCCACGGGGTGTACGTCAGCAGCGTGCACGTCCACCAGAAGATCCCGCCGACGAGGACGACGACGACGACGGCGACCCGACGGCGCCAGTGCGGGACGACGCTCTGCCCGTTGGCGGTCCGCATCGCCACCGACGCGACGAGGGCGGCGACCGGGACGTCGAGGAGGAGGAAGCGCCACATCGACGTGATCGGCCGGACC
The DNA here is from genome assembly GCA_035702545.1 of Phycicoccus sp. Lineage (GTDB taxonomy): Bacteria > Actinomycetota > Actinomycetes > Actinomycetales > Dermatophilaceae > DASSQJ01. Next base: position 2,951 of record DASSQJ010000262.1, on the reverse strand, counting down.
ACCGCGACGAGGTACAGCGGGTAGGCCAGTGCCCACGCGCGCGCCTCCACGCTGATCCACCGCCCGTGCCGCCCGAGCACGAGGGCGATGTACGTCGCGACGAGGGCGACGAGGACGACGACGCCGGCGAGCCCCTTGGCGTCCCAGGCCCACTGGAACCACAGGACGAACGGGCCCTCCTCCGGTCGCTGCCCCCACGCCGCCTGGACGTCGAAGAAGGCGGTGGGCACCCCGGTCGCCACCCCGGCGACGACCGGCCACGCGACCCCGCTGGCGGCGAGGGCGGCGAGCATCACGACGACGGAGGCCCGCTGCCCCTCCAACGGCCGCGCCCCGGCGGCCCGGTCCTCGCGCCACCGGACGACGAGGTGGATGAGCGCAGCCACGCCGAGCGCCGGCGCGACCCCGCGGGTGAACCCCAGCGGGACGGCGACGAGCGCGACGAGGAGGTACCGGCGGCGGACGAGGAGCAGGAGCGCGGCGGCGACGAGGGTGACGGCCAGGGCCTCGGTGTACGGCTTGAGCATGACCGCCGTCGTCGGGTAGAAGCACCAGAGGCAAGCCGCGACGAGCGCGAGCCGGTCGCGCTGCGGCTGGCGGTCCGCGTGCACGTCGGTGCGCAGGACCGCCCAGACGAGCACGGCGGCCACGGCGCCGAGCACGACGTTGAGGAGCAGCCCGGCCGCCGTGAAGGACAGGCCGGTCGCCATCAGCCCCTTCACGAGGTACGGGTAGAGCGGGTAGAAGGCCCACGTGCTGTAGGTGACCCGGCCGGTGTCGGCGTCGACGGGCAGCGGGACGGGGTAGCCGTCCTCGACGACCCGCTCGTACCAGACCCCGTCCCAGAGGCCGAAGAGGTCGCCGAGGCCGGGATGGACGTGCCCGACGCCGGCCGGGTTCTGGAACCACGTCGCGGCGGCCCACATCGCCGCGAGGGCGACGAGGCGGGAGGCGAGGTAGACGGCGAGGATGGTGCGGACCGGGCGCCGCAGCGCCCGACCGGCGAGCACGTGCCGGCCCGCCGACGTGAAGGGCGTCGCCCGCGGGGCGGAAGCGGCCGGACCCTCGGGTCCCGGGGTCGCCTCCGGTCCCGCCGGGATCGGCTCAGCCCGCGCCATCGGTCACGCTCCGCACGTCCCAGACGTACACCCCACCGGCCCGTTCCGGCGACCCGAAGGCCGCGGTCAGCGAGTCGAGGAGGGCCTGGACCGAGGGCCGGCCCTCCGGCAGGACGATGGCGTCGACGCGCGCCGCCCGCAGGTCCTCCTCGAACCGCGCGACCTCGTCGGGCGTCGGGCGGACCGCGACGTCGTCGTGCGCGACGTCGGCGAGCCACGTCGTGAGCGGCGTCCACGAGGCCCCGTACTGCCCGCCACGCTCGGGCGTGCCGTCGGGACCGACGAAGTAGCCGGCGACGACGGGGAACCCCCACCGGGCCTCGGCCTGCCACTCCAGCGCCCGCGCGTCGGAGACCCCGGGCGGCGGGGCGGCGAGGATCGAGCCGCCGGCGTCGACGTGGTCCCGCCAGGTGCCGTCGCTGAAGAAGGCGGGCATCGCCGGGCGCGGGTCGACGACGAGCGGGGTCGGCACGACCGGTAGGAGGACGAGCGCCCCCGTGACGACCCCGACGACGAGGCCGGGGCCGCGCTCGCCGGCGAGCCGGTCGACCTGCCGCCGGACGGCCTCGACCCCGAGCGCGAGCAGGGCCCCGAGCGCGGGGACCGCGACGAGGGCGAACCGGGTCGGCAGCACGTTCTGGACGACCGGCACGTGCTCGAGGAGGGCCCAGGGGCCGGGGATGCCCAGGGCCGCCCCGTGGAGCGTCACCTCCTCGCCGAGGGACAGCCAGCACGAGACGAGGACGACGGCCGCGAGGGCCCGGACGAGCACGCTGCGCCACAGCACCACGACGACGACGCACGCGGCGACGAGCAGCGGCACGCCGAAGAAGGAGTTCTCCTCGGTGCGGTTCATCGACAGTGCGGCCGAGGCCCACGGGTCCGCGCCGATGGTCCGCGTCGCCCGCCCCCACAGCTGGGCGAGGTCGTTCCCGGCCGGTGGGTGCCAGATCGTCGCGTAGCTCTGCGGCCCCCAGAACTGCCACCACAGGGGGATGCCCACGGCGACGAGGGCGACGGCCGCACCGATGCCGAGGCCCGGCAGCATCCGGCGGACGTCGAGTCGCCCGTGCGCGAGGTAGACGACCCCGGCGACCCCCATCCCCACCGCGGCCAGGAGGAGGACCTCCTCCCCGATGAGGAGCTGCCACGCGACGAGCAGACCGAGGACCACGCCGTCGCGGACCGGGCGGTGGCCCTCGGCGAGGCGCACCACCCGGTCGACGATGACGGGCACGAGCGCCTGGACGACGAAGTTCGGGTGTCCGTTGGCGTGCGAGACCAGGCCGGGCGCGAAGCCCGCGAACGCCGCGCCGAGGAAGGCGGCCGCGGGGTGCACCGCGAGCCGGCGGCGGAACAGCCAGTACCAGGCACCGGCGGTGAGGGCCAGGCCGAGCACCTCGACGACGACGAAGGTCCACTGCGGGCCGGCGAGGAGGGTGAGCGGGGCGAACGGGACCCCGAGGCCGAGGACGGCGGCGTTCGCCATGAGGTTGACGCCGTCGGGGAAGTTCTGGAGGTCGCTGGAGAGCGGGTTCGAGAGGGTCGCGAGGTTGTGCGCCGTGGCGCCGAGGTACCACTCGAACGCCTGCTGGTCCTGCACGCCCTGGGACAGGGACCCGGTCCGGACGGCGGTGACCAGGTGGACGTGGACGTAGGCGCTGAACAGCAGGTAGGTCAGCGGCGCGAGGAGGTCGGCGGGGCGCCACGGGGCGGGCCGTCCGGCAACCGGGTCAGCGCCCCGGCCGGCTGCCGGACCGGGGTCAGGGGACGGCGGCTCGTCCCCCGTGCGCCCCGGCCGGACCGGTGCCTCGGGGGCCGCCTCGCCCCGCA
>DASSQJ010000261.1:0-5605 GCA_035702545.1 Phycicoccus sp. | reverse complement strand
GCGAACATCTCGACCTCGTCCTTGTGGACCGTGGCTCCGCGGTAGGAGTCCGGCACCGCCAGACCGGAGTACGTCTGCTCGCTGCGGTCTCCGGAGAGGATGGCCTCGCGGATCTGCTCCATGGGGTCGTGCTCCTTCGCGGTACGGGCGGACATCTCCGGTGAACCTAGTCGGGACCCCCCGGGTCGAGGAACGCCTGAGACACCCCTCACCACGTGATCCGGCTCACGGGCTCGGATACGGTTCCGGGGTGCGCCGCCCGTCCGTCTCCCGACGCCGCGCGGTGCTCGGCGGCGCCGCGGCGCTCCTCGCCGGGGCGGCGGCCCTCGCGCCGGTCCCCGCGGTTGCCGCGCCCGGGGCGCAGGCGCCTCCCACCCACACCGTCCTCGTCGGCGCCCCGGGGCTCGCGTGGTCGGACATCGACCGTGCGGTCACGCCGACGCTGGCGCAGGTCGCCCGGGACGGAGCGGTCGGGTCGATGACGGTGCGCGCGGTGCGGTCCCGGTCGTGCGCCGTCGACGGCTGGCTGACCCTCTCGGCAGGCAGGCGGGCGGCCGACACCGCCGGGGCCGGATGCGGCGAGCCCGCACCCGTCACGGACGGCACCGTCCCGGGCTGGGACCGCTACGTCACCGCGGCCGGAGACCAGTCGTACGGTGCCGTCCCGGGGACGCTCGGCCAGGCGCTCGCGGACGCGGGGCAGTGCGTCGAGACGGTCGGCCCGGGCGCCGCCGTCGCGGGCGCGGACCTCGGCGGGCGGGTGGCCCACCACCTCGCGGAGATCCCCACCGACCCCGGGTGCGCCGTCACCCTCGTCGACGCCGGGACCCTCCCGGCGGACGGACCGGCCCGGACCCGTGCCCTGAGGTCGCTCGACGCCCTCGTCGAGCGCGTCCTGCGCACCCGGGGCCCGGACACGCGGCTCGTCGTGGCCGGGGTCGGCGACGGCGTCTCGGCGATCGCCCCGCGCGCGCTCGTCGTCTCGGGCCCACCGGCCGGGGTCGTCACGTCCTCGTCGACGCGGCAACCGGGGCTCGTCCAGCTCCAGGACCTCACGGCGACCCTCCTCGCCACGTCCGGAGCCGACCCCGGGGACGTCACCGGCAGGCCCGTGACCGTCGTCGCCGACGACGGCTCCGGTGCCGCGCGGGTCGAGGACAGGGTGGGCTTCGAGCGGCGCGCGACGACGATGCGCGCCGTCGCTCCGCAGGTCACCGGCTGGCTCGCAGCGCTCTTCACGGCCTGGGCGGTGGTCGTGGCACTGCTCTCGTGGCGCGGGCGTCCCCGGCCGGCCGCCCTTCTCGCCGCCGGGGTGGCGGTGGCGACGGTCCCCGTCTCGACCTTCGTCGCGAACCTCGTCCCGTGGTGGCGGCTCGACTCCGCCGGGCCGGTCTTCCTCTCCGCACTCGCCGTCGCCGTGGGGCTCACGACGTGGCTCGCGCTCGTGGTCGGTCGCCGGCTCGACCTCGGTGCGCTGCGCGCGGTCGCCGTCGTGACGCTGGTCGTCCTCGGCGGTGACGTGCTCCTCGGCTCCGGCCTCCAGCTCGCCTCGGTCTTCGGCCAGAACCCGGTCGTCGGCGGCCGCTTCTACGGACTCGGCAACACGAGCTTCGCCCTCTACGGCCTCGCGGCGCTCGTCGTCGTCCAGTGGGTCGGTGCCACGCGCCGCCTCCCGCGGAGGTGGGCCGTGGCCCTGGCCGGCGGCGTGCTCCTCCTCGCCGTCGCGCTGGAGGCGCACCCGTCGCTCGGTGCCGACTTCGGGGGCCCCCCGGGGCTCCTCCTCGGCGGTCTCCTCGTCCTCGCCGCGGCGGCCGGGGTGCGGGTGACGCCGCTGCGTGCCCTCGTCGCCGTCGGCGTCGCGGCCGGCCTCGCCGTCGGCGTCGCGCTCGCGGACTGGCTGCGCCCGCCGCAGTCACGCACCCACCTGGGCGAGTTCGTCCAGACCGTGCTCGACGGCGGGGCCGGGGAGGTCGTCGCCCGCAAGCTCGCCCAGAACCTCGCGAACCTCGGCTCGCCAGCCCTGATCGCCATGGCGCTCGCGGCCGGCCTCGTCGCGCTCACCCTCTGGCGGTCCGCGTGGCGCCCGGGGCCCGCGGGCACCATCGTGCTGCGCGGAGCGTTGGTGCTCTCGGCCGTCGGGTTCGCCGTCAACGACTCCGGACTCGTCATCCCGGCCTACGTCGCGGTCGTGCTGGCACCTCTCCTGCTCGCCGACCGAGCCGCCCGAGAAGGGGGTGAGGAGCTCCGATGGCCTCGAGGTGGCGCGGCTGGCTCCCACTCCTCCTCCTTGCCGGCGTCGCCCTCGCCGCCTACTCGTGGCACCTGACGCGCAACGGCTGGGGGAACGTCTACTACGCCGCCGTCGCGGCGACCGGAGGGCACGACCTCCGGGCGGCGTTCTTCGGGAGCCTCGACCCGATGTCGGTCGTCTCCACCGACAAGCCGCCCCTCGGGCTGTGGCCGATGATGCTCTCGGTCCGCCTCCTCGGCACCCACCCCGTCGCGGTCCTCCTGCCCCAGGTGCTCGCGACCGTGGCGTCGGTCCTCGTCCTCGGCCGTGCGGTCGGCCGGGTGTCAGGGACACGGGCCGGGGTCGTCGCGGCCGTCCTGCTCGCCGTGAGCCCGGTGACCTTCGCGCTCGCCCGCTACGACGACCCGGACACGATGCTGCTCCTCACCTCCGTCGTCGCGGCCTACGCCGTCGTGCGCGCCGCCGCCGACCCGCGCCGGCGCTGGCTCGTGCTCCTCGGGGCGGCGCTCGGGGCTGCATTCCTCACGAAGTGGCTGGCCGGCCTCGTCATCGCGCCGGCGGTGCTCTGGGCCCTCTGGTCGCCCATGACGGGCCGGCGGCTCCGGGCGGCCGCCACCGTGGGGGCCTCCTTCGCGCTGACCGGCCTCTGGTGGGTGGGCGTGCTCGCGGTCCTCGGCCCGGGCGCCCGACCGACGGCCGACGCCTCGAACGGCAGCCTCGTCGACCTCGTCCTCGGCTCGAACGGCGTGTCCCGGCTCGGCGGTGACGGCGGCGGGTCGGTCTCCGGGGTCCCGGGCGTCACGCGGCTGCTCACGGCGCCGTTCGCCGACCAGACGGCGTGGTTCCTGCCTGCGGCCCTCCTCGCGGCGGTGCTCCTCCTCCTCGACCGGACGCTCCACCCGGTCCAGCGTGCCGCCGTCCGCCTCCTCGGAGGATGGCTCGCCGTCGCCGCGGTGCTCTTCTCCGCGATGGGCGGCGCCATGCACCCGTACTACACGAGCTACCTCGCAGCACCGGCGGCGGGGCTGCTGGGCATGGGTGCCGCCCGCGTCGGCCACGGCTGGTCCCGGGTGCGTGGCGCCGCCCTGCTCGCCGTCGCCGGCCTCACCGGGGCCGCGGTGCTCGCTGGGACCGGCCGGTCTCTCGCCTGGCTCGCCCTCCCGGTCGCCGTCGCGACGCTGGCCGGGGTGCTCGTCCTCCTCGTGCGCGGGCACCGAGGCGTCGGTGTCGTCGCCGGGGCGCTGGCCGTCGCGGCGGTCCTCACCGGGCCGGCCGCGACCGACTGGGTGACCGCGCACGTCGTCGTCAACGGGGCGGACCCGAGAGCCGGGTGGCGGCAGGCCGGCACGTCCTTCGTCCCCCCGGCCGCCCTCGCCGCCTTCCTCCGGTCGCACCGGTCGGGGGAGTGGGCCGCCGCGGTCCCGCAGGCGAGCGCCGCCGCGGAGCTCCAGCTCGAGAGCGGCCTGCCGGTCCTCCCGCTCGGCGGCTTCACCGGGTCCTCGGCGATGCCCTCCCTGGCCCAGCTGCGGTCCTTCGCCGCAACGGGGCGGCTGCGCTACGTCGCCCTCCTCGGCCGCTACCTCCAGGACCCGACCGGGACCCCGGCCGCGCTCCACGGCCACGCCGTGACGGCGATGGTCGACTGGGCCCGGACCGTGGGCTGCCCGGTGCGGGCCGGGCCGGTGACGGTCATCGACCTGGCCGACCACACCTGCCACGCCGGAGCGAGGCGCTAGCCGGAGGCGTCCGCCGCCGGTGGGTGGCCCTGCCCGTCAGTGGGTCGGCTCGGCCGCGGGCTCGACGAGCTCGACGAGGATGCCGCCGGCGTCCTTGGGGTGGATGAAGTTGACCCGCGAGTCGCTCGTCCCCCGCTTGGGCGTGTCGTAGAGCAGGCGCATCCCGCGCTCGCGCAGCGTGGCGCAGACGGCGTCGAGGTCCTCGACCCGGTAGGCGAGCTGCTGGATGCCCGGGCCGCTGCGGTCGAGGAACTTCGCGATCGTCGAGGTCTCGGAGAGCGGGGCGAGGAGCTGGATGCACGAGCCGGACTCCCCGACGGCCATCATCGCCTCGCGCACGCCCTGCTCCTCGTTGGTCTCCTCGTGGAGCAGGCGCATCCCGTAGGCGCGCTCGTAGAACGCGATGGCCTCGTCGAGGTCCCGGACGGCGACGCCGACGTGGTCGATGGCGGTGAAGAGGTCGCTGGCGGTCATGGCCCCCAGCGTATGGCCGGGTGGGTCCGACCCCTCGGGCGGCGGTGGTGAGCGTCACGGGCCGGCGGGGATGGCACGACGGGGTTGCGCGGCTAGCATCGTGAGGATCCCTCGAACCGACCACGGAGGCCACCGCATGTCCACCGACCCGACCGTCATCGTCGCCGGCGCCCGCACCCCGATGGGTCGGATGAGCGGCTCGCTCAAGGGCTTCAGCGGCTCCGACCTCGGCGGCTTCGCCATCAAGGGAGCCCTCGAGAAGGCCGGCGTCGCCCCCGAGGACGTCGACTACGTCATCATGGGCCAGGTGCTCACCGCGGGGGAGGGGCAAATCCCGGCCCGCCAGGCGGCGGCGAAGGCGGGCATCCCGATGACCGTGCCGGCGCTCACCGTCAACAAGGTGTGCCTCTCGGGCATCGACGCCATCGCGCTCGCCGACCAGCTGATCCGCGCCGGGGAGTTCGACGTCGTCGTCGCCGGGGGCCAGGAGTCGATGACCAACGCGCCGCACCTGCTCGAGAAGAGCCGCGACGGGTTCAAGTACGGCGACGTCACGATGCACGACCACATGGCGAACGACGGCCTCTGGGACGCCTTCACCGACCAGGCGATGGGCCTGCTCACCGAGGCCGCCAACACCGGTGACATCGCGTTCACCCGTGAGGAGCAGGACGCCTTCTCGGCCCGCAGCCACCAGCTCGCCGCCCGCGCCTGGAAGGACGGCCTCTTCGACGACGAGGTCGTCACCGTGCAGATCCCGCAGCGCAAGGGCGACGCCCTGGAGTTCCGCACCGACGAGGGCATCCGCGCCGACACGACGACCGAGTCGCTCGGTCGCCTGCGCCCCGCGTTCTCCAAGGACGGCACCATCACCGCCGGCTCCGCCTCGCAGATCTCCGACGGCGCGTGCGCCGTGGTGGTCATGAAGAAGTCGCGCGCCGAGCAGCTCGGCCTGACCTGGCTCGCCGAGATCGGCGCCCACGGCGTCGTCGCCGGCCCCGACTCCACGCTGCAGAGCCAGCCGGCCCGCGCCATCGCCAAGGCCTGCGAGCGCGAGGGCATCGCCCCCACCGACCTCGACCTCGTCGAGATCAACGAGGCGTTCGCCGCCGTCGGCCTCGCGTCGACCAAGGAGCTCGGCATC
>DASSQJ010000260.1:0-5023 GCA_035702545.1 Phycicoccus sp. | reverse complement strand
CCATCAGGGTGATCATCGAGTTCCGGGCCGCCCCGGGGAAGCGGGACGAGCTGAGGACCCTGCTCGGAGGGATCTCGGCGACGCACGGACCGAGTACGCCCGGCTTCCTGGGCAGCACCGTTTACGAGACGCTCGACGACGACGACGGACTCGTCGAGATCGCCGAGTGGGAGTCCGCCCAGGCGCAGGCCCAGGCCGTGCAGCAGGCGACCGCCATGGGCGTCTACGCCCCTGTCGTCGAGCTGGTGGCGGCCCCGTTCCGTGCCACGAGGATCGGCTGACGGCGGGGCAGGGCCGAGGCCGCCCGGCATCGCCTCGACGACGAGGGCGTGCTTGCGGACCCGGCCGTCGCGCAGCCACCTGCTCCACAGCCGGTGCGACGTCACGAGCCGCTCGACGACCTCGCGCTCCCCGGCGTCGGGGAGGGCGCGAGCGAGTTCCTCGTAGGCACCGAGGAGGGCGTCCGCGCTGGCCCGGTGGGAGGCGGTCCACTCCTCCTCCCAGGTGACGTGCAGGCCCACGTGGCGCAGCTCGGCGACGAGGTCGTCCAGCGGCGTCAGCCACACGGTGTCCGCATCGGGCATCGTCCGCGCCTCGTCGGGTGTGAGCGGCCGCCCCGCCTCGACCGTGAGGGCGAACCGACCGCCGGGAGCCAGGGCCTCGGCCACTGCCGCGAGGAGAGGGCTGCGCCGAGGGAAGGCCAGCAGGGTCTCGAGGAGGAGGACGACGTCGAAACGGCCCGTCGGCAGCGGGGGCACCCGGCCCACCTCGACCCGGAAGTCAATGCCGGCGGCCTCGGCCCGCCGCCGGGCTCGGGCGACCGACGCCGGCCGCGCGTCGACGCCGACGTAGGCGCACCCCGCGTGACCGGCGACGAACAGGCCCGGTCCGGCTGTCCCACAGCAGATGTCGAGCAGTCGGGTTCCCGCGCCCAGGCCGGCCACCTCGGCGAGCGAAAGCACCTCCGACCTGGTGACGAAGCTCTCCTGCCCGACGAACTGCCGAGGACCGAAGGCGGCGGCCCGCGCCCTCTCCAGGAGGTCCTCGAGGAGCTCGACCGCGTCGACCGTCATCGGGCCGCCGGGTCGCTGAACGCGGTGAGGAACCTGTCCCGGAGGGCTGCCATGGGTTGGACGGGGGCCGCCGCGTCGGGGCGGAGTCCCGGCTGCCACCCCCACGCGGCGGCCTGACGGAGCAGTGCCGGGTCGTCGGCGATGAGGGTCACCGGGACGTCCCGGTTGCCGCTGAACCCGCTGACGATCGTCGAGGGCTGGTGGTCACCGAGGACGAGGAGCACCAGGTGGTTACCGCGGTGGCGGGCGACGAGGTCGACGACGCTGCGCAGCGAGTAGGCGATGGACGTCCGGTAAGCGGCCGGGACGTCCTCGCGGTGGCTCCACAGGTCGGTCGCCGTCCTGGCGCGCGCCTCGATGCCGCGGAAGACCGACCCGTCGCCGAGCTCGGCGGGGGCGACGGTCGTCGGCAGCGGCGCCCACGGCCCGTGGCTCGAGGTCAGTTCGACCTCCGCCATCACGGGGGTGGTGTGCGGCCGGTCCAGCTCGAGCCGGTCGAGCGCGGCCAGTGCGAACTGGTCCGGCATCCCGGAGAACCCGAAGGCCGGGCCGGCGTAGCCGAGGTCCGAGCGGCCGAGGACGGCGCCGAAGCGGTAGAAGGCCCGGCCCTCGGGCCAGGAGCCCCGGGTCGACGGGAGGACGGCCACGGTGCGCCATCCGCGGCGGGCGAACGCGGAGACGAGCGTGGTCCGGTCGCTCGTCAGCAGCCGGTCGTAGCTGCCCTGGTCGGCGACCTGGAGCCCCGACTCGAGGGTCGCGTGGGCCAGCCAGCTGCTCCCGCCGAAGGTCGGCGACGTGAGGAACGCGCTGCGGGCGCCGAACCCGTCCGCCGCGAGCCGGGCCGTGGAGTCGTCGAGCAGCTGTCGGACCGCTGCGGAGCCGCTCCCCTCGAGCGCGGCGCGGCCGTAGCTCTCGACGAAGACGACGAGGACGTCCTTCCCGCGCAGGGCGGAGAGGTCTGCGGACGCCGGGTCGGAGAACGGGTCGGCACGCAGCGCCGCCTCGAAGGCAGCCCGGTCGTGCAGGGCGACGCGGGCGGCCTGGAGCCGGTCCGCGACGTAGGGGCCGACCTCGGCTGCCGCGAGCGGGGTGCCGGGTGCGACACCGACTCCCGACGCCGCGAGCACCGCCCACGCGCCGGCGAGGGCGGCGAGCGTCCGGAGGGTGAGCCGCTGGTGCCGGGCCGCCACGTCGGCCCCCCTCACGACCGCCCGGGGGAGGCCGACGGCGAGGACGCCCAGCAGGGCGAGGGCCGCGACGACGACCCCGACGGCGGCCCACTCGCCCAGGGCGTCGCGGACGAAGGACAGACCCGCGCCCAGGGACCCGGTGTCGGTGACGACGTCGAACGGGCGGCCGAGCGTTGCCGTCATCCCGAGGTCGAGGACCTTCGCGAGGGCGAGGGCGCCGAGCAGGACCCCGGCGACGAGCGCGACGACCCGCCGGGCACGGGACGGCAGCACGACGAGGACGGCGAGCAGGGCCAGCGGCTCGACGGGCAGCCGTGCGAACGCCGCGGCATCGATCCGCTCGGGCTGCGCGGGTGCCAGCACGGCGAACCACACCAGCGCCACGGCGATGCAGACGCCGACGGCGCGCAGGCCCGGGGCGACCCTTCGCCATCGGGGTCGCACAGGCTCCGCGTCGGCGCGGCGCCGCCAGGTCCACCAGACGTCCCGGCCGAAGGACTCGCCGAGCAGGAGCAGGGCGAGGAGGACCGCGCCAGTGCTCACCGGGCGCGGCAGCACGTCCGCGGCCGCGCTGGTGAGGGCGATGCCGACGACGGCCGTGACCACCTTGCGCCAGTACCGGTGGGGGAGTGGCCGGCGCAGCCAGGGCAGCACCCATCCGGCCGCGCCGAAGGCGTAGCGCGCGAGGCCGGCCGTGACCGCCCACCACCCGACCACCGGACCGGCCGCGACACCGAGCACGAGGATGAGGAACGCGTCCACCTCGCCGTCGAGGCGCGCTCCGACGGATGACGCGGTGCCGGTCCGCCGGGCGACCGCCCCGTCGACGGCGTCCATGGCCAGCGCCGGGACGGCGAGGACGAGGAGAGCGGCAGCGCCCGGTGAGCCCGGGAGCGAGTCGGTCGTCAGCGCCGCGAGAGCGCACGCGAGGAGCCCGCGGCCCAGAGTGACGGTGTCCGCGGGCCCCGGCCGCCGGCGACCGGCACGGGTGAGCGCCCCGGCCACGAGCGTCGTGAACAGGACCCCGCACCCCAGCCCCGCGAGCCACCCGGCAGCCCCCAGGCCCGTCGTGGCGGCGAGCGCGCCGAGGACGACGGTGAGCCCGGCGAGGCCGACGACGCCCGAGCGGACGACACCCGGCCCCCGCGTCGGTGGGGTGGGCGGTGGCACGCGCCTCGGCGGTGTCTCGAGGGTGACGGACGATCGGTTCACGTGGTCACCGACCGCGGCTCACGCCTCGAGGGGGAGGTCGTCGTCGGGGACGGAAGCGAGGGTGTGGGCACCGCGCACCGCCTTGGTCCGCAGGTAGCGGGCGTTCGTCGGGTTCCAGTGGACCCCGGTGGGCACCCGCTCGGCGACGACGACGCCGTGACGGCCCAGCTGCTCGGCCTTGTCGGGGTTGTTCGTCAGCAGTGCCACCTCGGCGAGGCCGAGGGCGTGGAGCATCTGTGCCGCGGCGGTGTAGTCGCGTGCGTCGGCGTGGAAGCCCAGGGCGATGTTCGCCTCGTAGGTGTCGAGTCCGGCGTCCTGGAGGCCGTAGGCGTCGACCTTGCCGTAGAGCCCGATCCCGCGTCCCTCCTGACGGAGGTAGAGCAGGTAGCCGCCGACGTCGGCGATCCGCTCGACGGCCTCGCGCAGCTGCGCGCCGCAGTCGCACCGCTGGCTGCCGAAGACGTCGCCCGTCAGGCACTCGCTGTGGAGACGGACGAGCGGTGGCCGCCGGCTCGTGCGCACGGGCGGCCATCCGCCGTGGCGGGCGGCCGCTCCCAGCGCGAGGGCCAGGTGCTCACCGCCGTCGATGAGCCCGTCGAAGGTGAGGACCCGGGCCGGCGTCGTGTATCCGTCCGCGAAGCGCAGCGGGACGTCCACCTCGGCGCGAACCCTGGCAGCCGGTGGTCGTGGGGTCATCTCGTCGCGCCTCCCGGTCCGTCGGGGTCGAATCGTCGCGAGAGGGCGTAGCGCAGGAGCACGACGTCCCCGAGCGGGCGGACCTCCACGAGGTGGGCCCGCCGGTCCCGGTTCCAGGGCAGCAGGCCGTCGGCGACGACCCTCGGTGCCCGGGAGTCCGCGACGAAGAAGGGCGCGACGACGGCGTGGAGCTCGTCGGCCAGGCCGTCGGCGAGGAACTGGGTGTGGACCTGTCGTCCGCCCTCGACGAGGAGGCGCTTGACCCCGCACTCGGCGAGGTGGCGGCTGACGCCGTCCATGGTCGGGGTGTCTCCGGCGGCGACGACGGTCACGTCGCCCGGGAGCCGTCGCCGCAGGGTGGCCGCCGCGGCTGCCGTGCAGTAGACGAGCTTGCGCCCCTCGCCGGTGAAGAACCTCGCGGACGGGTCGAGGTCCGTGCCGCGCGTGAGCGTCACCCGGGCCGGGGACTCGGGGAGCCCGGCGGCCGCGCGTCGAGCGCGTAGCGGGCGGCGCCGCACGACGAGGCGGGGGTCGTCCGCCCGGATCGTGGCCGCCCCGACGAGGACGGCGTCGGACCGGGCGCGGACCGCGTCGACCCGCTCGAGGTCCTCCGCGTTCGACAGCACGAGGCGCTGGTCGGTCGTGTCGTCGAGGTACCCGTCGAGGGACATCGCCCAGCTGAGCAGGGTGTAGGGCCGCTCAGCCATGCCCGGCACCTCCCCGCACTCCCCGCACCGCGGCCAGGGCGAGCAGGCCCGCGCCCGGAAGGGTGGCGACGAGGGCGATGACCCCGTACGCGACGGCGACGGCCACGCCCCGTGAGGCCCCGGACCCGGCCTCGGCGAAGACCCA
>DASSQJ010000259.1:0-5599 GCA_035702545.1 Phycicoccus sp. | reverse complement strand
GGCGGCTCCCGAATCGCTGACGACGAGCGTCACCCTCGGCGTCCCGTTCGTGCCCTTCGGCGCGTCCACCTCACGGGTGGCCACGCCCGTCGGCGTCGTCGCGGTGGGGCTGTGGGTGGGTGCCGGACTCGCCGCGATGCGGGGACGCTGGGGCCTGCTGCGGCGGGCCGACGCCCTCGGCGCGGTACTCCTCGGGGGCGCCCTCGGCTGCGTCGTCCTCGCCTTCGCTTCGGCCGAGCCGGCCCGCGAGGTGGTCGGCCCCCTCGGGGCGGCGCTCCTGCCGGTCGGCGCGCTGCTCGCCGTCGCCTACGTCGTGCACCACCGCCGGGCCGCCTCCCCGCTCGTGCCACGTGGGCTCGTCGGCCCGCTCATGGTCCGGGCCCTGCTCACCTCCGTGCTCGTCGGCGTCGCGCTCGTCGCGGTCGTCGTCGACGTCCCGCTCCTCGCGCGGCTCGTCCACGGCGCCGACGAGACCGAGGCGGCGCTCGTCCTCGTCCGGTTCCTCGTCGCCGTCCCCGTCGGCGCACTCGCCGGTGGGTGGGCCGTGCGCCGCCTCGGCGACGGCCCCGTCGCGGCGGCCGGGCTGGCACTCGCCACCGTCGGCCTCACGCTCATGTCGACGTGGGGTCGGGGCTCGCTCGACGGCGCGAGCGCGACGGCCGTGCTCGCGACGACCGGTCTCGGCATCGGGCTGGCCCTGGCCCCGGTCAACGACGCCGCCCTCGGCGTCTCCGACGAGACGACCCACGGCACCGCATCGGCCCTCGTCGTCGTCGCCCGGATGGTCGGGATGGTCGTCGGCCTCGCGCTCCTCACCGGGGTCGGCCTGCACCGGTACTACGGCGCCGTCGCGGCGCTGCCCGACCCCACCGACGCCGAGGCCCTGCGTGCCGCCGCGGTGGTCCAGGTCTCGACGGTGCTCCGCGGAGCGGCACTCGCCGCTGCCCTCGGCACGGTCCTCGCCGCCACCCTCGGTCGGCGGCCCTCGCCCGAGCCCGCCACCTTCCCCGCGGTCGCCCCCGAGGCGTAGCGTCGCCGTCATGGCGAGCGTGAGCGACATCTTCCTCGACGGCCTGGGCCGCGTCCGCGAGACGGTCCACGGACTCCTCGACGACGTGCCCGAGGAACGGCTCGCCGAGCCGCCCGCGGCCGCCGCGAACACCGTCGCCTGGCTCGTCTGGCACCTGACCCGGGTGCTCGACGAGCACGTCGCGGACGCCTTCGACACCGACGTCCTGTGGACCTCGGCGGGCTGGTACGACCGGTTCGGCCTGCCGTTCCCGGCGAGCGCCAGCGGGTACGGGATGACGACGGAGGAGGTCCTCGCCGTCCGCGCCTCGGCCGCCGACCTGCGCGGCTACTTCGACGCCGCCTACGACGTCGCGGTGCAGCAGATCGGGGCGGTCGACGAGGCCGGCCTCGACCGGGTCGTCGACGAGGGGTGGGACCCGCCGGTCACCCTCGGAGTGCGCCTCGTCAGCGTGCTCAACGACTGCACCCAGCACGTCGGCCAGGCGTCCTACGCCGCCGGCATCCTCACGCGCGCCTGAGCGCCGCGTCGGCTCCCTGCGGCAGGGGGAGCGGGGACACGCCCCCGAGGCACTTGCGGTACCGGACGTGCTCGGCGAAGTCCGCGAGGGCGTCCCAGAGGGCCGCGTGCGCCGACCACGGCAACGGCTCGTCGCCGTCGCGCCACGACGCCCCGAAGGAGACCCAGACGGGCACCCAGTCCCAGGCGAGGTCCCAGGCGCCGCGCCGGGCGACGACCATCCGACGCACGCACTGGGCGGCGCGGCGGGGGCCGTCCTCGCAGCCGGGGGCGGTAGCCAGCGGCCAGACCCAGAGATCGCGGGCCATGAGCGCGACCTCGAGCTCGGGCAGCGCGGACGGCGCGACGAGGACCGTCGCGACGTTCTCGTGGGCCGGGCGAACCATCCCGGAACGGTAACCCGGCCCGGCGCCGGGCGTCACTCCTCGAGCTCGACGACCACCGGGGCGTGGTCGCTCGCCCCCTTGCCCTTGCGCTCCTCGCGGTCGATGACGGCGCCGGCCACCCGGGCCGCGAGGGAGGGCGAGCCGAGGACGAAGTCGATGCGCATGCCGCGCCGCTTCGGGAACGCCAGCTGCTGGTAGTCCCAGTACGTGTAGACGCCGGGGCCGGGGGCGTGCGGGCGGACGACGTCGACGAAGCCGGCCTCGAGGAAGGCGTTGAACGCCGCGCGCTCGGGCGGGCTGACGTGGCTCTTGCCGGTGTAGAACTCCATCGACCACACGTCCTCGTCGCGGGGCGCGATGTTCCAGTCGCCGCAGAGGGCGACCGGCGTGCCGTCGGCTCCCCAGGCGGTGGCGCGCTCCTTGAGCTCCGCGAGCCAGCGGAGCTTGTAGGCCATGTGGGGGTCCGCGACGTTGCGCCCGTTCGGGACGTAGAGCGACCACATCCGGATGCCCCCGCACGTGGCCCCGATGGCGCGCGCCTCGCGGGCCACCGGCTCACCCCAGCCGGGGTCACCCTCGAAGCCGACCTCGACGTCGTCGAGGCCCACGCGGGAGAGGAGGGCGACGCCGTTCCACTGGTTCATGCCGTGATGGGCGACCTCGTAGCCGAGGGCGCGGAACCGCTGGTAGGGGAACTGCTCGTCCTTGGCCTTGGTCTCCTGCATCGCGAGCACGTCGACGTCGGCACGCTGGAGCCACGCCTCGACGCGGTCGATGCGGGAGCGGATCGAGTTGACGTTCCAGGTGGCGATGCGCACGCCGTCACCCTAACCGTGGCCACGGACGAGGGGGCGCCGCGGCGGGAGCCGGTGCGAGACTGGGCCGATGGACGCGCTGGCTGGTTCGCGGGAGTGGTTCGCGGGGGCGTCGGACGCCGTCGTGGGCCTCGTGGCGGCTGTTCCGCAGGACGCCTGGGAGGGGCCGGGGCTCGGCGAGTGGTCGGTGCGCGAGCTCGTCGCGCACACCCTGCGCGCGTGGACGACGGTGCACGACTACCTCGGTGAGCCGGTGCCGGCCGAGGGCACGCCGGGCCTGACGGCGGCCCAGTACCTCGCGCGCGGCCTCGTGCTCCCGGGCATCCACGAGGGGGTGGCGCAGCGGGCCCGTGACGACGTGGCGCGCCTCGGCACCGACCCTGCGGGGGCGGCCCGGGCGGTCGCCGACGAGGTCACCGCCCTCGTCGCCACCGTCGTGGACGAGCGCCTGCTGCCCACCCGCATCGGCGTCATGACGGTCGGCGAGTACCTGCGGACCCGCGCGTTCGAGCTCACCGTCCACGGGCTCGACGTGGCCCGCGCGGTCGGGGTCACCGTGCCCGAGGACCTCGCCGGATGCGTCCCGCCCGCCCTCGTGCTCGTCGCCGAGGTCGCGGCCGAGCGGGGCCTCGCCGCGCCGCTGCTCGAGGCCGCCACCGGACGCGCCCCGCTCCCCGACGGCTTCTCGCTGCTCTCGTGACCGACGACGCGACGGCTCGCACCCCGAACCGGATGCTGCTGCCATGACCACCGCGCTCGTCACCGGGGCCTCCTCCGGGATCGGCTTGGCCCTCGCCCGCCGGCTCGCCCGCGAGGGCAACGACCTCGTGCTCGTCGCCCGCGACCGGGCCCGGCTCGAGCGGCTGGCCGGGGAGCTGCGGGCTGCCCACGGCGGGGCCGTCGAGGTGCTCGTCGCCGACCTCGCCGACCGGGAGCAGACCGGCGCGGTCTGCGAGCGCCTCGCGGACCCCGACCGCCCGGTCGACCTGCTCGTCAACAACGCCGGCTTCGGGCTGCACCGGCCGTTCCTCGACAACGACCTCGCCGAGGAGGAGGCGGCCCTCGACGTCATGGTCCGGGCGGTGCTCCTCACGAGCCACGCGGCCGGCCGGGCGATGCGGCACCGTGGCCGGGGGGCGATCCTCAACGTCTCCTCCGTCGCATCCTTCATGGCGAGCGGCAGCTACTCCGCCGAGAAGGCGTTCGTCACCGTCTTCTCCGAGGCCCTCGCGGCGCAGCTGCGGGGGAGCGGGGTGACCGTCACGGCGCTGTGCCCGGGCCTGACCCGTACCGAGTTCCACGAGCGGGCCCGGATGCGGCTCCCCGGTCTCCCGGGCGCCCTGTGGCTCGACGCCGACGAGGTGGCCCGGCAGGCCCTCGCCGACGTCGCGGCGGGGAAGGTGCTCTCGGTCCCCGGGCCGGTGTGGAAGGTCGCGACCGCGGTGGTGCGGGCCCTCCCGCGGCCGCTCGTCCGGGGCTCCGGCACGCGGCTCGTCGAGTGGACCCGGGGGCGCCGATCCTGACGGGGGCGACCGCCCGGAGGCGCGGAGGACGTATCACCGGGCCCTCGACCGCCTCCTGACGGGTGGCGTGCCCCCCTGCGCGCCCGCGGACGGAAGGCGAGCCGGTGGAGACGCAGTCCTGGCAGTTCCTCGCGAAGATCGGCGGCATCCCGCCCCGGGCGTGGAGCGCGATCGCGCCGCGCGGGCGCGTCCATCCCGGTGTCGTCGACCGGCTCTCCGACGCCGTGGCGGCGGACGCCCGGGCGCTCGCGCCGCACGAGTCCGTCGTCGGGGCGCGACTGCTCCAGGTGCTCGTGTCCACGGCGAGGACCCGGGGGCGCGGAGCCGACGCCGAGGCCGGGGCCAGCGCACTCCTCGCCGACATCGACGCGTGGTGCGGCACCGGGTGGCCCAAGCGCTGGCCACCCCCCAACCCGCCGCTGGGGTGGGACGAGTCGATGGTCTTCGCCGGCGGCGCGCTCGCGGCCGCACAGCTCGCCGGAAGCTACGCCGACGTCCCCGCGATGCGCGAGGCGCTGGGACGAGCCGCCGACCGCCTCGCCGCGCGCGCCGTCGCCGCCTAGGCACCACGGCCTCCGGCCGGCCGCCGCCCGGGGAGGGGCGGGCGGCGCCGGCCGGAATCACCGGTGACGTCCGGTCGACCTCATCGATGACGCCGGCCGGAATCACCGGTGACATCGTCGGTGGCCGGTCCTACCATCGATGGATGGCCGCGGGTGCCGAGCCCGAGGTGCTCCGGGAGTACCGCCACCTCCTGCGTACCGCCTCCACCGACTGGCAGGAGACGGCGCACCGCCACGCCCTCACCGCACTCGGCAGCGGCGCGCGGGGCGAGGTGCTCGCGCAGGTGCGTCGGCTGCTCCTCACCGGGTTCCGCGTCCGTGCCGACGACGTGCACGACGTGGCCCGACTGCTCGTCCTTGCCGAGCGCCGCCAGCCCCGGACCCTCCTCGACGGCCTCCCGCTCGAGCTGCTCGTGCGCCTCGCCGTGGCCGTCGTCTCCAGCCCCACCGGGCGGATGCTGCGGGCCGGGATCGACGTCTGGGACGGCACCGAGCCACCGGGCCCGACCCCGCCCGAGCCCGAGCCCGACCTCCATCTCGGCTGGGACCGCACCGACTTCGGGACCGCGGTGGTGCGGGCCGACCTCGGGTCGACGTGGATCCCCACGGCACCGCCCACCCGTCGCCGCCGGCGTTGACCGGTCGTCGGGCTCAGCCCAGCCCGCGGTGGCCCGCCCACCGTTCGCTTGCTCTCGTGGCGGCCGCCTCGACGAGCCGGTGCAGATCCGGGTCGTCGGGCACGGGGAAGGACACGTAGGCGCCA
>DASSQJ010000258.1:0-3678 GCA_035702545.1 Phycicoccus sp. | reverse complement strand
AGCCCGAGGCCGAGCCCGATCGCGAGCCACCGGAGGATGCCTCGTGACGGCCCTCGACACGGCATTCGCGGCGTGCGGCCTGCTCGCGGTCGTCGGCGGCCTCTTCGCCGTGACGACGCGGCACGTCGTCCACGCCGCCCTCTGGCTCGTCGTCGCCCTCCTCGGGGTCGCCGGCGCCCTCCTCGTCCTCGGGGCCGAGCTCGTCGCGCTCGTCCTCGTCCTCGTCTACGTCGGTGCCGTCGTCGTCCTCGTCCTCTTCGCCCTCATGCTCACCCGGGCCCCCATCGGCCCCGACACCGCCCACGCCGTCGGCCGGTGGCGCGCGCTCGGGGCCGGGCTGCTCGGGGCGGCCGTCGCGGCGCTGCTCCTCTCGGTGCTGCTCCCGCTCGCGGGCACCGAGCCGACCGCCCGGGTCGGTGTCGGCTCGGAGCAGGTCGCGGCCCAGCTCTTCGGCACCTGGGTGTGGCCCTTCGAGCTGCTCAGCCTGCTGCTGCTCGCGGCGCTCGTCGCGGCCCTCGCCGTCTCCGGGGTCGGGCGGCGGCCGGCGGCGGACGAGGGGGCCGCCGGATGATCCACCTCGCCGGGCCGTACCTCCTCGCGGCCCTCCTCGTCGGGCTCGGCGTCGCCGGCATCACGGTGCGCCGCAACGCGGTCCTCCTCCTCGTCGGCATCGAGCTGGTCCTCAGCGGCGGGCTCGTGCTCCTCGTCGCGACCCAGGCAGCGGGGGGTGACCGTTGGGCATCCGGCAGCGTCCTGCCGCTGTTCGTCATCACCATCGCCGCGGCCGAGGTCGTCGTGGCCCTGGCGGTCGTCCTCACCGCCTTCCGCCGGCGGGGGCGCATCGACCTCGACGAGCCGAGCGGGGAGGCCCCGTGACCCCCTGGGCCGTCGTCCTCCTCCCCGCCGTCGCCGCCGGTGTCGGCCTCTCGGTCCGCCGCGACGACCGGATCGCGCGCGTCGTCGCCGTCGGGGCGGGGTCGCTTCTCCTCCTCCTCGCCCTCGTGGCCTGGGTCGCGAGCGACGCCGTCGCGCGCGCCTCGGGCCCGGGCCTGGCCACCGGCGGCCTCGACGTCCCCCTCGAGCTGCTCACGGGCCCGACGCGGGCGGCGCTGGCGGCGGTCGTCGCGCTCGTCGCCCTCGCCGTGCAGGTCTACACCACGTGGTACCTCGCCACAGACGACCGCTACGGGCAGTTCGCCGCGACGGTCTCGCTCTTCACGGCGGCGATGCTCCTCGTCGTCCACTCCGGCGACCTCGTCCTCACCGTCGTCGGCTGGGAGGTCATGGGCTGGTGCTCCTACCTCCTCATCGGGCACTGGTCCCGGCGGGCGAGCGCCAGACGGGCCGCGCACAAGGCCTTCCTCGTGACCCGGTTCGCCGACATCGGGTTCGTCGTGGGCATCGTCGGCCTGGCGGCCGGGGCGGGGACGACCCGGCTCGAGGGCGTCGTCCAGGCCTGGGCCCGGCCGACGGAGTGCATCGACGCCGCAGTCGGTGGCGGCGCGACACTCGGCGACGCGCTGACCCTCTGCAACGCGCCGAACTCGGCGACGCGCGCCCTCCTCGTCTCCCTCGTCGTCATCGGCGTCCTCGGCAAGTCGGCGCAGGTCCCCTTCCAGGACTGGCTGCCCGACGCGATGGAGGGCCCGACGCCCGCGAGCGCCCTCATCCACGCCGCGACGATGGTCGCCGCCGGGACCGTCGTCCTCGCCGGGATCTTCCCGCTCCTCGCGGTGAGCCCGAGCGCCCGGTGGTTCCTCGCGGCCGCCGCCTCGGTGACGATGCTCCTCGCCGCCGTCCTCGCGTTCGCCCAGAGCGACCTCAAGCGGATGCTCGCGTGGTCGACGGTGAGCCAGGTGGCGATCATGCTCGGGGCGGTCGCCGCGGCGCCGCTCGAGGCCGGACCCGCCGCGGGGCTGTTCCACCTGTGGGCGCACGCGATCTTCAAGGCGCTGCTCTTCCTCGCCATCGGCTGGGCCGGGCTCGTCGCCGGGAGCACCGCCGCCACGGCGCTGCGCGGGAGCGCGACGGCGGCACCCCTGCTGCGGACGTCGTTCGTCTTCGGCCTGCTCTCCCTCGCCGGGGTGCCCCTCGTCGTCGGCGGCCTGTCCAAGGAGCACGTCGTCGCCACCGCGTGGGAGGGCGCGGTCGCCGCCGACGGTGGTCCGGCGCTGCTCGTCCTCGTCACCCTCGTCGTCACCGCCGCCGTGACCGCGGCGTACGCGACCCGGGCCTACCTCGTCCTCACCGCGCACGTGCGGGTCCGGCCGGACCCGGGGCGGGTGTCGCCGGCCGTCCAGGGCGTCCTCGGGGTGCTCGTCGTCGCGAGCGTCCTCGGCGGCCTCGTCCTCCTCACGGACGCCTTCCCGGTGGGCGCGGCGTCGCTGTGGTGGCTCGCCGTCACCGTCCTCGCGATCGTCGCCGGTGTCGCCGTCACCCTGCGCGGCGGCTTCGACCGCGACCCCGCCGACGTCCTGGCGCGCCGGCTCGTCCCCCACGCCGACCGGGGTCTCGGCGCGGACGCGCTCTACCTACGGCTCGTCGGGCGGCCGGTGCTGCGCCTCGCCCGGGGCGTCGCCTACCTCGACACCGAGGTCGTCGACGCCTACGTGCGCGGCGCCGCCGTCGCCACCCGGGCCGCCGGCTGGGTCGGTTCCCGCGTGCACCGCGGCGAGCGGCCGAGCTCAGCGGTCGGCCTCGTCCTCACGGCGGTGCTCGCCCTCGGCGCGCTCGGCCTCGTGGGGGTGGTCGCGTGGTCGTGAGCCTGCTCCTCGGGCTGCCGGCCGCCGTCGGCCTCTGGCTCGTCACGGGCGGCCGGATGCTGCCCGCCTCCACAGCGCGGGTCGTCACCGCGGCCACCGCGGGTGGCGCGCTCGTCCTCGCGGTCGTTCTCGCCGTCGTGCGCACCGGCGTCGACCGCTCGTGGCTGCCCGAGCTCGGGGTCCGCTGGTCCTTCGGCGTCGACGGGATCTCGGTGCCGCTCGTCCTGCTCACCGCTGCCGTCGGCGTGCTCGTCGCCGCGCACGCGTGGGTGGACCTCCCGGAGGGTGGCACGCCGGCGACCTTCCTCGGCTGCCTCCTCCTCGTCGAGGCCGGTGCGCTCGCGACCTTCACCGCCCGCGACGCCGTCCTCTTCTTCGTCGCCTTCGAGCTCGTCCTCGTCCCGATGTGGGTGCTCATCAGCCGGTACGGCGACCCGCACGACGCCCGCGCCCGCGCCGACGCCGGCCACCGGTTCATCCTCTACACCGCGGTGGGCTCGACCCTCATGCTCGTCGGTATCCTCGTCCTCGTCACCGCGGCCGGGACCTCCGACCTGCGCGTCCTCGTCACTGCGGGGTCGGCGCTCCCGACCGGCACGCAGCTGACCGTCGTCGCGCTCCTCGTCACCGGCCTCGCCGTCAAGGTCCCGGTCTTCCCGCTGCACACGTGGCTGCCCCCGGCGCACACGACGGCGCCGACCGCGGGCTCGGTGCTCCTCGCCGCCATCCTGCTCAAGATGGGCACCTACGGCCTCGTGCGGCTGCCCGTCTCGACCGTCCCGGAGGCCTTCGCGCGGGTGAGCCCGGTCCTCGCCGTCGTCGGCGTCGTCGGCATCCTCTGGGGAGGCCTGGTCTGCCTCGTCGAGCGTGACCTCAAGCGCCTCATCGCCTACTCCTCCGTCGCGCACATGGGCTT
>DASSQJ010000257.1:0-6524 GCA_035702545.1 Phycicoccus sp. | reverse complement strand
CGGCACGCGCCGGTCGTCCTCGAGATCGGGTCGGGCCACGGTGCCGCGGCGATCGCCTACGCCGTCGCCCACCCTGATGTCGACGTCGTCGCCGTCGAGGTGCACGTCCCGGGTGTGGCGCGGATGCTCGCAGCCGCCGAGGAGGCCGGCGTCGACAACCTCTGGGTGCACCCCGGGGACGCGCTGCCGCTGCTGACCGAGCGGGTCCGCCCGGGGTCCCTCGACGCGGTGCACCTGTTCTTCCCCGACCCCTGGCCCAAGAAGCGGCACGCGAAGCGGCGGTTCCTGCAGCAGCACACCCTCGACCTGCTCGCGTCCCGGCTCGCCCCCGGCGGGGTCCTCCTCGTCGCGACGGACCACGCCGGCTACGCCGCGCACGCCCGGGCGCAGTTGGCGCACCACGGACGCTGGGAGGTCGTCGAGGGGGAGCGTCCGGCGTGGCGACCGGACGACGGCTTCGAGGCGAAGGGGCTGCGGGCGGGGCGCGCGGTCACCGAGCTGCGCTGCACCCTCCGGCCCGCACGTGGGTGACGACCGTCGGCTGGGCGCCAGGTCCCACCCACGTTCGTCGGGGGAGCCGGACCCGCGGGGTGCGCCGCCTCGTTCCTCGGCGCCGCACGCCCGCTCCCGGCATCCGCCCACCCCGACGAGACACGGCTCGACGCTGACGCGTCGAGCCGTGTCTTCGTCGGGGTAGCCGGATTTGAACCGGCGGCCTTCCGCTCCCAAAGCGGACGCGCTACCAACCTGCGCCATACCCCGCGGCACGCCGGAGCCGACAGCAGATCGATTTCGGTTCCCGCGAGCGCGCCCCATAGGCTAGCGCTGCCCTCGCGGTGAACGCCGACGAGGTGCGCGGGCGTAGCTCAATGGTAGAGCCCCAGTCTTCCAAACTGGCTACGCGGGTTCGATTCCCGTCGCCCGCTCCACGACGACCCGGTCAGATGTCCGGGCGTCCGACCATCGTCCGTCGGCGGACCCGCACCCTCGACCACACCAGCTGCTGCAGCCACAGGGTCATCGCGCCGGCCACCGCCATGGCGAGGAGGTTGACGACGAGCTGGGTCCCGCTGCCGACGACCTCGCCCCACTCGCCGAACGCCAGCCCCAGGGCGACGTTGCCGGCCGCCGGCACCGTGGTCACCGAGATGAAGACCCCGGCGAGGCCGCCGGTGCGGGCCGAGGTGAGCGAGAGGACGCCCGCGGCTGCGGCGATCACGGCGACGACGACGCTCCAGCGGTCCGGGTGGTAGATGAAGGCGGTCGCCTGCCGCTGGGTCACGAGGTCCTCCACGGTGACCCAGCCGAGCGTACGGCCGAGCAGCCCGGCGAGGAAGGTCACGGTGATCCCCGCGGCGAAGCCGAGGACGAGGGTGCGCGTCGCGAGGCGGAACAGGTGGCCCCGGCGGCGGACGAGCGCGAGCGCCATCGCGGCGATCGGCCCGAACTCCGGCCCGAGGACCATGGCGCCGATGACGAGGATGGGGGAGTCGAGGACGATCGCGACGCCGGCGATGAGCGTCGCGAGGACCATGAAGGACAGGTAGGTCCAGTTCAGCTCGGACTCGGCGTAGGCGCGGCTGCCGACCTCGGTCCAGACGACGGCGTCGGCGCTCGCGCCCGGCGCCCGCCGCTCGGCGTCGAGCGCCGAGCGCGACAGCCAGGTCGAGACCGGCTCCACCCGGATGGTTCCCGCCTCCGGGACACCGAGCGCGCGGAGGCCGTCGATGACCGGGTTGGCGCCCTCACGCGCGACGTCGGCGGTGACGACGTCGCCCGGCGGCACGAGGGAGGCACCCCGGACGACCGCCAGGCCGGTCACGTAGTCGTCGTCCCGCAGCAGGCGCAGGACGTCGTCGGTCAGGTGCCCGGGGACCGAGATCCGCAGCGACAGCACGGCGTCAGTGTGCCGCAGCCGGGCGCGACACAGCGTCGCGCCCGGCCGCGGTCACCGAGGTGGGGTTGCTACTTCTTGCCCTGGCCGCCGTTGCCGCCGGCCCGGAAGGCGACCCACGCGTCGCTCATCCGCTCCGCCTGGCCGACCGTGAACTCGTTCATGCACGAGTCCTGCGTGTAGTCCATGAAGTTGTGGATGGGGTCCAGGCCGGGGGCCAGACAGGTGTCGGCGCCGACCGGGCAGTTGAACTGCGGCTGGGCCTCCTTCGGGGTGTCGGCGACCCAGTCGCCCGAGGCGGCGCAGCCGCGCGCGAAGGTGTGCTCGAGCATCAGCCAGTGGCCGACCTCGTGCGTGAGGGTGTCGCCGAGGCCGTACTTCCACGGCAAGCCCGTGTCGGGGTTGACGCCACCGGGCATCGACTCGTCGAGCATGACGACGCCGTCGATGTAGTCGCGGCCGTTGTTGTAGCCCTTGGGGAAGTAGGACCAGCCGAGCAGCCCGCCGCCGATGTTCGCGACGTAGACGTTGAGCGTCGTCGAGTCGCCCTCGTAGAGCGCCTTCTTCATGTCGCGCTCGTTCTTGCCCGGGACGACGGTGTACCACGAGGGGTTGACGGTCCACGTCGTCTTGTCGAGGGCGAACCGGAACGGGGTGTCGGCCGCGTCGGGGGCCGTCTTCCCGGAGTAGGAGTCGTTGAGCACCGTCATCTGCGCGGCGATCATCCCCTCCATCCGGGTGTGCTCCGCCGGGGTGAGCTCGTGGTCGGAGACGACGTGGAAGATGGTGTGGACGGTGATGCTGCCGTCGCCGAGGTAGGGCGCGTCGGGCAGCGCCCCGTAGGCCTTGGCCTCCTTGTCGGGGTAGAGCTTGGGCTCCTGGGCGGTCGCGCCGTCGGCGACGCGCGCGCCGCTCGGGCTGCCGAGGGAGAGGTCGCCGGGCAGGCAGCCCACGGTGCTCGTCGACCAGGTGCCCGAGGCGGGGGCCGCGGAGACGGTGGCCGCTCCTCCGGCGAACGAGGCGGCGAGGACTGCGGCGGCGAGGGCCCCGACGCCGGCGAGGCGACGGGTGGCGGTGGAGGCGAGATTCATCGGCATCCCTTCGGAGGTGGCGTGCCCTCTGCTAGGCACCCGCCGGACGCTACCGCCGGGTGACGGCGGGCGGAAGGTTCGGTGCGCGCGGACCTCGGCGCCGATTCGGTCCCTTCCGGGCCGGGCGCTAGCATGGGCCCTTGGTGCCGACCCCGGTGACGCGCCCTCGCGCCGCTCAGGGGCCCCGCCGGTTCCCCGGCCCCGGACACCGCCCGTAGCCCCCGACCCCACCGCGTGGAGTGCCTGAAGTGAAGAGTGCCGTCGAGACCCTCAGCCCGACCCGGGTCAAGCTGACCGTCGAGGTCCCGTTCGAGGAGCTGAGGCCGATGCTCGACCAGGCCTACAAGACCATCGCCTCGCAGATCCAGGTGCCGGGCTTCCGGCGCGGCAAGGTGCCGAGCCGGATCATCGACCAGCGCGTCGGCCGCGGCGCCGTCGTCCAGGAGGCCGTCAACGAGGCCCTCCCGAAGTTCTTCGCCGAGGCGGTCGAGGCCGAGGAGGTCCGCGCCATCGGCCAGCCCGACGTCGACATCACGGCGGTCCCCCTCGAGGAGGGTCAGGACCTGGAGTTCACCGTCGAGACCGACGTGCGCCCGGAGATCGAGCTGCCCGAGCTCGAGGGCATGGCCGTCGAGGTCGACGCCGTCGAGGTCTCCGACGCCGACGTCGAGGAGCGGCTCACCTCGCTGCGCGAGCGCTTCGGCACCCTCGTCGGGGTGGAGCGGGCCGTCGAGGACGGCGACCACGTCTCGATCGACCTGTCCGCCGAGATCGACGGGGAGGAGATCGACTCCGTCTCCGGCGTCTCCTACGAGGTCGGCAGCGGCAACATGCTCGACGGGATGGACGAGGCGCTCGTCGGGATGTCCGCCGGTGAGACGAGGACCTTCACCGCGCCGCTCGCCGGCGGCGACCGGGAGGGCCAGGAGGCCGAGTGCACGGTGACCGTCCAGTCCGTCAAGGAGCGTGAGCTGCCGGAGCTCGACGACGAGTTCGCGCAGCTGGCCTCGCAGTTCGACACCCTCGAGGAGCTCCGGGCCGACCTCGTCACCCAGGTCGAGCAGAGCAAGCGCTACGAGCAGGGCATCCAGGCCCGCGACCGGCTCCTCGAGAAGCTCCTCGAGAGCGTCGAGGTCGCCGTCCCGGACGGCATCGTCGAGGCCGAGGTCCACAGCCACCTCGAGGGCGAGAACCGCCTCGACGACGACGAGCACCGGGCCGAGGTCGACGAGAGCACCCGCCGGGCGCTGCGGGCGCAGTTCCTCCTCGACGCGATCGCCGAGAAGCTCGAGGTGCGCGTCGAGCAGCCCGAGCTCATCGAGTACCTCGTGATGAGCGCCCAGCAGTACGGCATGGACCCGAACCAGTTCGCTCAGGCCATCGACCAGCAGGGCCAGATCCCCGCGATGGTCCAGGAGGTCGCGCGCCGCAAGGCACTCGCCGCCGTCCTCGACTCCGCCAAGGTCACCGACACGACGGGTGCCGAGGTCGACCTCGACGCGCTCGTGCCGGACGCCGAGGAGGCCGAGGCCGAGGTGGAGGAGAGCACGGACGCCGAGGTCGTCGCCGAGGGCGGTGGCGCCGAGGTCGAGGACACCGCGGAGGCCGAGGCTGCAGAGACCGCCGAGGACATCTCCGCCGCGGAGGCCGACGCCAAGGCCTGACCGCCTTCAGAAGCACCTCGACTGCGTTGAGGCACAACGTCGTTCGAGGTGATGTCGCCCGGGAAACCGCGCGAGGTCACCTCCACCCGCTCCGGCGCGCGGCGCGGCAGCGCAAGCGGGTCAGGCAGGGTGGACCGCGTCAGGCCCGCGTCAGGCCGGGGGGGCGGCGGTCGTCGTCCCCAGCCGGAGGGTCACGGGGAACGCCTCGTCCTCCACGGGCTCGCCGTCCAGGGCGAGGCGGACCAACCGGCCGAGCCGACGGCCCTTCTCCGCTCCCGGCTGGAGCACCGTCGTCAGGGTGTGGTCGAGCCACGGCAGGTCCACGCCGTCGAAGCCGGTGACCGACACGTCGCCCGGGACGCGCAGCCCGAGGGCCTCGGCCGCGCGGACGACCCCGGCGGCGAGCAGGTCGGCCTGCGCGACGACCGCGGTGGGCCGCCGGTCGGCCGGGGCGTCGAGGAGCAGCCGGCCGGCCGCCTCGCCCGCCCCGACGCTGAGGTCCGCCGCCTCGACGACCTCGGCCTCCGGACCGGCGAGCGCGAGGAAGCCCCGCAGGCGGTCCGCCGCGTCGGGGTAGACCGCGCGCTCGACGTCGCCGGGGCGGACCCGGCGGGTCGTCGCGTCGGGCCCGAGGTGCATCGAGACGTGCGCGACCCGGCGGTGGCCGAGGTCGAGGACGTGCCGTGTCGTCAGCCCGATGGCGCGGGCCTCGTCGGTGCGGACGTGGTGGACCCGGGGGTCGACCGGCGCGCCGCTTCCCACGAGCGGGACCCCCCGGGCGACGAGGTGGTCGACGAGTGGGTTGTCCCGAGCGCCGCAGAGCGGGAAACAGAGGGCGTCCACCGCCTGGGTGGCGAGCTGGGCGACGGCGCGCTCGGGGTCGTCGACGGGCTGGGCGACGAGGAGCATGGTCCGCCCGACGGCGTCGAGCTCCTCGGCGAGCCCGTCGAGGACGGCGAGGGCGAACGGGTCGCGGAAGGCCAGGCTCAGGGGGCCGTCGACGACGACCGCCACCGTCCCGACCCGGCCCTGGCGCAGCGAGGAGGCGAGCGGGTCGGGGCCGAGGAAGCCGAGCTCGCCGGCCGCGGCGCGGACCCGCTCCGCGGTCGCGGACGCCACCGGCCCCTTGCCGCTGAAGACGAGCGAGGCCGTCGACGTCGAGACCCCGGCGGCGTCGGCGACGTCGCGCAGGGTCGGCCGGCGCCCACCTGGGCGGGCTTGACGGGAGGTGGTCACGCGAACGAGAATATCGAATCGATTCGATCGAATCGATTCGACCCGCCATCCGAGAGACTCCGTGACCACGACCATGCCCCAGCCGAGGACCGCCCTGCCCCGAGAGCGTGTCACCCGTGCCCGCCTCGCCGTCTTCGTCGTCTTCGCCCTCGCCGGTCTCGTCTTCGCCTCGTGGGCGTCCCGGATCGCCGACACCAAGGCGGCCCTCGGGCTGACGCCGGGCGAGCTCGGAGCCACCCTCCTCGCGGCGAGCCTCGGGTCGGTGACCGGACTCCCGCTCGCCGGGAGGGTGAGCAACCGGCTGGGCGCGGGGCGCACCGTGGCCGTCGGGATGTCGGTGGCCCTCGTCGGGCTCGTCGGGGTCGGCGTCGTCGTCGACCTCCACGGCCCCCGCCTCGTCCTCGCCGCGGGGCTGTACCTCGTCGGCCTCGGTGTCGGCCTCTGGGACGTCGCGATGAACCTCGAGGGCGCGACCGTCGAGCACGTCCTCGACTCCTCGGTGATGCCCCACTTCCACGCCTCGTTCAGCGGCGGCACGGTCGTCTCGGCACTCGTCGGGTCGATGATGTCGTGGGCGGGCGTGCCCCTGACGCTGCACTTCGCGGGCGCGGTAGCGGTCACCGTGGTCCTCGCCCTCTG
>DASSQJ010000256.1:0-15820 GCA_035702545.1 Phycicoccus sp. | reverse complement strand
AGTTCGCCCGTCAGCGTGGGGCCAAGGGCCTCGCCTACGTCCTCGTCCAGGAGGACGGCAGCCTCGGCGGGCCTGTCGCCAAGAACCTCTCCGAGGCCGAGCTGGCCGGTCTCGCCGCGCACGTCGGCGCGGCGCCCGGCGACTGCATCTTCTTCGCCGCCGGCCCGACGAAGTCCTCGCGAGCCCTCCTCGGAGCGGCGCGGCTCGAGATCGGGCGCCGCTGCGGGCTCGTCGACGAGGACGCGTGGAGCTTCCTCTGGGTCCTCGACGCCCCGCTCTTCGAGCCCTCGGCGGAGGCGGTGGCCGCCGGTGACGTCGCCGTCGGCGCGGGCGCCTGGACCGCGGTGCACCACGCCTTCACCTCGCCGAAGAAGGAGTTCGAGGACACCTTCGACACCGACCCCGGGCCGGCGCTCGCCTACGCCTACGACATGGTCCTCAACGGGCACGAGATCGGCGGGGGCTCCATCCGTATCCACCGCCGCGACGTCCAGGAGCGGGTCTTCCAGGTCATGGGGCTCTCGCCGGAGGAGGCCCAGGAGAAGTTCGGCTTCCTCCTCGAGGCCTTCCAGTACGGTGCCCCGCCGCACGGGGGCATCGCCTTCGGCTGGGACCGCATCGTCATGCTCCTCGGCGGCTTCGACAGCATCCGCGACGTCATCGCCTTCCCGAAGTCCGGTGGCGGCTACGACCCGCTGACCGACGCGCCGGCGCCGATCACGCCGGAGCAGCGCAAGGAGGCCGGCATCGACGCCACGGCCGAGGAGCGCGCCGCGGACTGACCCCGCTCACGCGATCGGGGGCGTCGGGGGCTCGGCGAGCCAGCGGCTGCGCCACTCCGCCCCGGTGACGAAGCCGAGCCGCCGGTAGACCCGGCGGGCCGGGTCGTTGTCGGCGAACATCCCGAGCGCGCACGCGCCCCGCTCGGCCACGGCCCCGCGGGTGAGGTGGGCCGTCACCGCGGAGCCGAGGCCACGCCCCCGCAGGTCGGTGCGCGCGGCGATGCCGGCGAGCGTCGGCGTCCCGGCCTCGGACGGCTCTGCGGCGCCGCACGCCAGCAGGGCGCCCGAGCCGTCGCGGACCCCGACCCAGCGCTGCCCCGGCCGCGCGAACGGCTGCCCGTGCGTGCGCGGGCTGTGCTCGGCGAGGAACGCGACGAGCTCGTCGCGGAACTCGGGCCCGAGCTCGCACACCTCCTCCTCGCCGGCCTGCGGGGGCGGGGCGGTCCGCGTCCACATCCCGTCCCAGTCCCCGCCGCGCTCGCCGAGGTCGAGGTGGCGGGCGACGACGTGCTGGTGCGCCCGAGGGGCGCTGAGGTGCCGGAAGCCCCCGCCCGAGAACCAGTCCCGGACCCGTGGGTCGGCGAAGAGCTCGTCGAGTCCCGCGGCGTCGCCGAGGGCCGCGGCGCCGGGGACGCCGTGGTCGGAGCGGCGTGGGAAGACGACGGCGCGACCCGAGCCGCCGCCGGCCGCCCACCCCGGCCCCCTGAACCCGGTGCCGACGTCGAGGACGACGACGGGGTGGTGCCCGGTGAGGTCGAGGAGGTCCTCGAGGTCCTGCACCGGCCGGACGGTGTTCACTCGGTGATCCCCCAGCGGGCGTGCAGCCGCCGCAGCGGCGCCGGCGCCCACCAGTTCGCCGAGCCGAGCACCGACATCGTCGCGGGGACGAGGAGCATGCGGACGAGGGTGGCGTCGATGGTGATGGCGAGGACGAGGGC
This sequence comes from Phycicoccus sp., assembly GCA_035702545.1. Lineage (GTDB taxonomy): Bacteria > Actinomycetota > Actinomycetes > Actinomycetales > Dermatophilaceae > DASSQJ01. The sequence continues at coordinate 14,100 of DASSQJ010000256.1, read as the reverse complement.
GACCCCCATCTGCTTCATGATGAGCAGGTCGCCCGCGGCGAAGCCGGCGAAGACGACGACCATGAGCAGCGCGGCCGAGGTGATGATCCGGCCCGAGCGCTGCAGCCCGAGCGTCACCGCCGTCTCCGTGTCGTGGCCCTGCTCGTGGAGCTCGACGATCCGTGACAGGAGGAACACCTCGTAGTCCATCGACAGGCCGAAGCCGAAGGCGATGACGAGGATCGGGATGGCGTTCTCGATGCCCCCCGCGGAGGTGAACCGCAGGAGCGACTCGAGGTGGCCCTCCTCGAAGATCCACACGGTGACCCCGAGTGCCGCCCCGAGGGACAGGACGTTCATGACGAGCGCCTTGACGGGGATGACGACGGACCCGGTCATGAGGAAGAGGAGGACGAGGGTGGCGAGGACGACCGCGCCGGCCGCCCACCAGGCCCGCGCGGCGACCGCCGCCCGGAAGTCCTTGATGCCGGACGCCTGGCCGACGACCCAGGACTCGAACGGGGGCCGGTCGCTGCGCAGCGAGTCGACGAGGGCCCGCGAGTTCTCCCCGGTCCCGCTGTCGCCGGTCTGGAAGCCGACGGTGACGACCCCGCCGTCGAGCTCCCGCACGGGGTCGACGGACTGCACGCCCGGGCGGTCGGCCGCCGTCGCGGCCCAGGCCTGGACCTCCGCCGCGGGGGCGCGGGCGACGACGAGGACCTCGGCGCCCGAGAGGAGCGGGTAGCCCTCCCGGAAGTCCTCAAAGAAGGTCCGCTCGGGCGTCCCCTTCGGGAGCAGCTCGGCGCCCGAGGAGGTGAGGAGCATCGAGGTGGCGGGGACGGCGAGGAGGACGAGCAGCCCGGAGACGACGGCGATGACCGCCCACGGGAAGCGGTGGACGAACCGGGCGAGGCGGGAGAAGACCCCCTCGTCTCCCGAGACCTCCGTGCCCCGGCGCAGCAGCCGGCGCGCCCCCATCGTGCACAGGGCGGGGATGAGGGAGAGCGCGACCGCGAGCGCGACGAGGACGACGGACACGCCGGCGAGCGCGACGGCGTGGATGAAGTCGATCTGGAGGAAGAGCAGGCCGGCGAGGGAGATCGCCACGGTGAGCGCGGAGAACACGACGGTGCGCCCGGCCCGGTGCATGGTGCGCGCCGTCGCCTCGAGGACCTGATCACGGGTCGCGTCGGCCGCCGGCGCCCCCTGGAGCATCGAGCGCATCTCCTCGCGGAACCGGCTGACGACGAGCAGCCCGTAGTCGATGCACAGGCCGAGCCCGAGGACGGTGACGACGTTGACCGTGGAGGCGTCGAGGTCGAGGAGGTAGGAGAAGCCGAGGAGGGAGGCGAGCGCCCCGGCGATCGAGGCGACGGCCCCGAGGACCGGGAAGCCGGCGGCGAGGAAGCCCCCGAAGACGAGGACCATGAGCCCGAAGCTCACCGGGAGCGCGATGCCCTCCCCCCGCTGGCCGTCGACCTTGACCTGCTCGATGATCCGGTCGACGAGGCTGCGCAGGCCGCCGCGCTCGGAGGACGTCGCGCCGGTCTGCTCGACGAGCCGGTCGAAGACGGCGTCGACCTCGCGGGTCGCGGCGGCCTCCTCCTCGGAGGTGTTGCGGGAGTCGAAGGTCACGACGGTGGCGAAGCCGCCCGACGCGGGGTCGCCACCCTCGACGAACCGGAGCGCGGTGGGGCTCGTCGGCCCCTCCGGCACGACGAAGGGGTTGACGGCGGACTCGACGTGTTCGACCGCCCTGAGGTCGCGGACCGCCTCCGCCGCCGCCCGCGCCACCGCGGGGTCCTCGAGGTCGACCCCCCGGACGAGCAGCGTGTACGTCGAGAAGCCGCTGCCGCCGGCCTCGGTGAGCACGGCGCGGCCGGCCTGGTTCTCGCCGTCGACGACGATCTCGCCGCTGCCGACCCGGTCGAACAGGCTCGGGGTGCCGAAGGCGCCGAGGGCGGTGCCGAACCCCGCCACGATGAAGACGACCCAGAAGGCGAGCACCGCCCGGGGGTGCCGCCCGACGACGCCGCCCCAGCGGTGCAGGGCACCGGCCCGGGGGGCGGCCGGGGCGGGGACGCTCATGGGGCACAGCGTCCCACGACCCCCGGCCGGAGCCGGGCGGGGGTCCGGCTCAGCCCAGCCGGGCGACGACGGCCTGCCCGATGATCACGTACCCGGCGTCGTTCGCGTGGATGTCCCCGCGCGAGCACATCCACGTGTACGTGCAGATGTACGCGACGTTCGTCGGCACCGTCCCCGGCACGCCCGGGAGGGTGGTCGGCGACCAGTCGGTGCTGTGGAACGCGGTCGCGACGTCCGCCACGTCGGCCCCGGTCCCGGCGGCCTCGGCCGCGAGGGTCCCGTTGAGGAGGGCGAGCAGCTGGACGGTCTGGGCGGCCAGGCCCTGGTCGGTGAACCAGGTGACGAGGAGCGGGTCGTAGTAGTTGACGACGACGACCTCGGCGTCCGGCGCCTCGGCGCGCACCATGGCAAGGACGGTCCCGACGTTGGCGCGGATGCCGGCGAGGGCCGCCTGGAAGCAGGCGAGGTCGATGCTCGTGCCACCACTGACGCACCGGAGCACGTCGTTGGCGCCGACCTGGAGGGTCACGAGGCGGGTGAACCGGCCGTGCGCGTGGAGGAACCGGGAGGCCGCGGCGTACTGGCTGCCCGCGTCGTACGCGCACCGGCCGCCCGCGACGAGCGTCACGGCGGTCTCGCCCGAGCAGGCGAGGTTGACGAGCCGGGTCTTCGGGTGGGCGGCCTGCACTGCGTCGAGGACGTCGCCGACGTACCCCCCGGCGCGGTCGTCGCCCTGCCCGGGCTGGTAGCCGGCGGCGAGGGAGTCGCCGAGGGCGACGTAGTAGCCGGTCGCGTTCGCGGTCCCCACCGGTGAGGGTGCCGCGGTCCCGGCCGCGGCCGGGACGACGACGAGGAGAGCGGTGACGCCGAGGATGCCGAGGAAACGTCTCATGTCCACCTCTGGGGTGCCGGGCCGGCCCTGCGCCGACCGCCATGTCGCACGCTATGCCTGCCGGGACGTCAGCGGGAAGGCCACGCACGACGGGGCCGTCTCGTGGAAGGTCCGGGCTAGCCTGCGGGGATGCCCGCGACACGGACCCGACCGCCCCGCCTCGCCGATGAGCGCACCCAGCTGCTCGGCTGGTTCGACCTCCAGCGCGGCATCGTCCGGATGAAGTGCGAGGGGCTGTCCGACGAGGACGCCCACCGTGCCGTCGTCCCGACGTCGCCGCTCATGACGGTCGCCGGCATCGTCTCCCACCTCGCGTGGGCCGAGGACCTGTGGTTCCGGGAGGTCCTGCTCGGGGAGCGCGGCCTCGCGCACGGTTCGGGTGCGGGGGAGGACGACGCCGAGTTCCGCGTCGAGGGGATGTCCCTCGCGGAGGTCCTCGCCGGCTACGAGGCCGCCTGTGCCCGGTCGGACGCGGCGATCGCGGCGCACTCCCTCGACGCCCGCGGCAGCACGGCGATGCACTCCGTCGGGGAGGCGAGCCTGCGGTGGATGCTCCTCCACATGCTCGAGGAGACGGCGCGGCACGCGGGGCACCTCGACCTCATCCGGGAGCAGCTCGACGGCGAGACCGGCTACTTCTGAGCCCGTCGGCGGCGGTGGGTAGCCTCGGCCGGGTGAGCCAGGACGGGACCGACCTCTTCGGCGCCGCAGCGCAGGAGCGTGCCGCCGACGGCGGCGCGGCCTCGGGCGCCGCGATCCCCCCGCTCGCGGTCCGGATGCGCCCGCGCACCGTCGAGGAGGTCCGGGGCCAGGCCGAGGTGCTGCGGCCGGGGAGCCCGCTGCGGAGGCTCATCGCCGGCAGCGGGGGAGCGGCGGGGCCGATCTCCGCCATCCTCTGGGGCCCGCCCGGTACCGGCAAGACGACGCTCGCCCATCTCGTCGCCACGGCCGCCGATCGCGAGTTCGTCGAGCTCTCCGCGGTGACCGCCGGGGTCAAGGACGTCCGGGCGGTCATGGAGGCGGCGGCCCGGGCCCGCGACCTCTACGGCCGGCAGACGGTCCTCTTCCTCGACGAGATCCACCGGTTCACCAAGGCCCAGCAGGACGCCCTCCTCCCGGGCGTCGAGAACCGCCAGGTCGTCCTCGTCGCCGCGACGACCGAGAACCCGAGCTTCTCGGTCATCGCGCCGCTGCTCTCCCGCTCGATGCTTCTCACCCTGCTCCCGCTCGACGACGACGAGGTCGCCGACGTCGTCGCCGGGGCGGTCGCCGACGACCGGGGACTCGCCGGGGCCTACGCCCTCGCCGACGACGCCCGCGACCACCTCGTCCGGCTCGCCGGCGGTGACGCCCGCCGCGCGCTCACCTTCCTCGAGGCGGCGGCCGGAGTCGCCGAGGACGCCCTCGCCCCCGGGGCGGCCCGGCCGGACGTGCTCGAGGTGACCCTCGCGCACACCGAGCAGGCGGTCGCCCACGCCGCGGTGCGGTACGACCGCACCGGGGACCAGCACTACGACGTCGCCTCGGCGCTCATCAAGTCGATGCGGGGCTCCGACGTCGACGCCGCCCTCCACTACCTCGCCCGGATGCTCGAGGCGGGCGAGGACCCACGCTTCATCGCCCGCCGCATCGTCATCGCCGCCTCGGAGGACGTCGGGATGGCCGACCCCACGGCGCTCCAGACGGCGGTGGCGGCGATGCACGCGGTCGCCCAGGTCGGGATGCCGGAGGCGCGGATCATCCTGGCCCAGGCGGTCGTCCACAACGCCGTCGCGCCGAAGTCGAACGCCGCCTACACGGCGATCAACGAGGCGATCGCCGATGTCCGCGCCGGCCGGGGCGGCCCGGTGCCGCTCCACCTCCGGGGCAGCGGCTACGGCGGCGCGGCGCGGGTGGCCGACGCGTCGGCGCGCGCCGCCGGTCGCGACCGCGCCCCCGAGTACGTCTACGCGCACGACGAGCCCGAGGGGGTCGCCCGCCAGCAGTACCTTCCCGACGACCTCCACGGCCGGACCGACTACTACCGGCCGACCGACCGCGGCTTCGAGGCGCGGCTCCAGGAACGCTGGCGCTGGCTGCGCGAGCGGCTCGGGCGCTGAGCGGACCGGCCCGCCGCCGCCGTGAGGCCCCGCACACGCCCTCGACGCCGCGGGCCCCACGGAGGACGATCGGGGTGGAGGTGGTGCCCATGGTGACGACGGCCCCGACCGACACCCGGAGGCGACCCCGGGCCCGGTGGGTCCCGGTGCTGGGGGCCGTGGCCCTCCTCGTCCTCGCGCTGGCCGGCTGTGCGGCCGGCCCGAACCCGGCGCTGGACACCGGACCCGACCCGGCCGGCTTCTGGCTCGGCCTGTGGCACGGGTTCATCCTCCCGGTGACCTTCATCGTGTCGCTCTTCACCGACGACGTGAGCATCTACGAGGTCCAGAACTCGGGGAACTGGTACGACTTCGGCTACGTCATCGGGCTGGGCATGGTCCTCGGAGGTGGCGGCGGGGGGTCGGCGCGGGCCGCCCGGCGGTAGCCACCCCGGCCCCGGGAACGGCGGCGACGAGCGGCCGGCCGCCCTTGTAGGGTCGTGGCCATGACGGTGACGCTCGGTGGGATCGCGGGACTCGTCGCGGCAGTCGCGTTCGCGTACCTCGTGGTGCGCCTCGCGGGCCTGGTCGGCAAGGCCGGCCGCATCCTCGACGAGACGCGGCTGAGCCTGCGCGAGACGACCGACAACGTCCAGCCGACCCTCAAGGGCCTCACCGACACGGTGAGCCTGACGAACGACCAGCTGACCCGGGTCGACGGCATCACGAGCTCGGTGTCGACGATGACGACCAACGCCTCCGCGCTGACCTCGGTGTTCGCCGCGACGGTGGGCTCCCCGCTCATCAAGGTCGCGGCGTTCAGCTACGGGGTCCGGGTCGCGATGTCCTCGCTTCGCAAGGGGTCACGATGAGGCTCCGCACCGCGCTGCTCGTCACGGCCGCCGCGGTCGGGGTCGGCTACGCCGTGTGGCGGCTCCCGGTCACCCGCCGGTTCGTCGCGACGGCGAGGGAGGCCTCGGCCCGCCGCGAGGCCGAGCTGCGTGAGGCGGTCGAGGTCGCGGTCCGCGCGGACGCGACGAGCCGCGCCCCCCGCCACGCCGCGGGGGCCGAGGTCCCCACCCTCGACGTCGAGGCCGGCTGGGACCCCGACCGCCGCACGACGGGCGCGACACCGCTCGGGCTCGGCGACCCCGGCCGCTCGCTCTCCCCGGAGGAGGCGCGGGCGCTGCTCGTCGACCCGACCGGCCCGGGCGGGCGCCCGGCGACGCCACCGTCCGCGGCCGACGACGGGCGAGCTCCCGAGGGGCGCTGAGCGCCCCCGCCCCTGCCCGCCACACCCCTCCCGTGCCCCGCCGGCGCCTAGCATGGCGCCCACCGCGCACGCCGACCCGAGGACTGCACCCCGATGGAAACCGCTGAGATCCGGCGCCGCTGGCTCGACTTCTTCGCCCGCAACGGCCACGCCGTCGTCCCGTCCACCCCCCTTGTCCACGACGACCCCAACCTGCTCTTCGTCAACGCGGGGATGGTCCCGTTCAAGCCGTACTTCCTCGGCCAGGAGAGCCCCGCCTTCGCCCGCGCGACGAGCGTCCAGAAGTGCGTGCGCACCGGTGACATCGAGGAGGTCGGCAAGACCTCGCGGCACGGGACGTTCTTCCAGATGAACGGCAACTTCTCCTTCGGCGACTACTTCAAGGAGGGGGCGATCCGGTACGCGTGGGAGCTGATGACGACCCCGCAGTCCGAGGGCGGCTACGGCGTGAGCAAGGACGTGCTGTGGGCGAGCGTCCACCACGACGACGCCGAGGCCGCCGAGCTCTGGCGCAGCGTCACCGACATCGACCCCGAGCGCATCGTGCGCCGCGGCAACGCCGACAACTTCTGGAACATGGGCGTCCCCGGCCCCGGAGGTCCCTGCTCGGAGATCTTCGTCGACCGCGGTCCGGAGTACGGGCTCGAGGGCGGCCCCGAGGTCGACGAGGACCGCTACATGGAGGTGTGGAACCTCGTCTTCATGCAGTACGACCTCTCCGTCGTGCGGTCGAAGGAGGACTTCGACATCGCGGGGGACCTGCCCCAGCGCAACATCGACACCGGGATGGGCCTGGAGCGGATGGCCTCGATCCTCCAGGGCGTCGACAACCTCTACGAGATCGACGAGGTCTACCCGGTCATCGAGCGCGCCGCCGACATGGTCGGCAAGCGGTACGGCGCGCACTCGGGCCACGTCGCGGGGGAGAGCCACCCGGACGACGTCCGGCTGCGCGTCGTCGCCGACCACGTGCGCTCCTCGCTCATGCTCATCGGCGACGGCGTCATCCCGGGCAACGAGGGCCGCGGCTACGTCCTGCGCCGGATGCTGCGCCGCTCCGTGCGCTCCATGAGGCTGCTCGGCTACGAGGACCCCTGCCTGCCGCACCTCCTGCCGGTCTCGCAGGAGCGGATGCGGCAGTCCTACCCCGAGCTCGAGCGCGACTGGGAGCGCATCTCCCAGGTCGCGTACGCCGAGGAGGAGGCGTTCCGGCGCACCCTCGCCGCGGGGACGACGATCCTCGACACCGCGGTCGAGCGGACCCGCCGGGCGGGGGGCCACGTCATCGCCGGCGACGAGGCCTTCCAGCTCCATGACACGTACGGCTTCCCCATCGACCTCACCCTCGAGATGGCCGCCGAGCAGGGCCTCGAGGTCGACCGCGAGGGCTTCACCCGGCTCATGCAGGAGCAGCGCCAGCGCGCGAAGGCCGACGCGAAGGCCAAGAAGGTCGCTCACGGCGGGACCCAGGCGTACCGGGAGGTCGCGGACCACCTCGGTCGCCCCGTCGAGTTCACCGGCTACTCGGAGGTCGTCTCCGAGGCCCACGTCGCGGGCCTGATCCGCGGTGGCGAGCAGGTGTCCGTCGCCGGTCCGGGCGACGAGGTCGAGCTGGTCCTCGACCGCACCCCCTTCTACGCCGAGGGGGGCGGCCAGCTCGCCGACGGCGGACGGCTGCGCCTCGACAGCGGCGCGGTCGTCGAGGTCCGTGACGTGCAGTCGCCGATCAGCGGGCTCGTCGTCCACCGGGCGCAGGTCGTGTCCGGCGAGGTCGCCACCGGGGACGCCGCGCTCGCCGAGGTCGACGTCGAGCGGCGACGCTCGATCTCCCGCGCGCACACCGCGACCCACATGGTCCACAAGGCGATCCGCGAGGCACTTGGCGAGACGGCGACGCAGGCCGGGTCGGAGAACGCGCCGGGCCGGTTCCGCTTCGACTTCAACGCGAGCCAGGCGGTGCCGCCGTCGGTCCTCAAGGACGTCGAGCAGCGCGTCAACGCCCTCCTCCTCCAGGACCTCGCGGTCCACGCCGACATCATGACCCAGCGCGAGGCGGTCGAGTCCGGGGCGATGGCGCTCTTCGGCGAGAAGTACGGGGACGCCGTCCGGGTCGTCTCGGTCGGGGAGTGGGCGCGCGAGCTGTGCGGTGGCACGCACGCCGAGCGCACCACCCAGCTCGGCCTCGTCACCCTCCTCGGCGAGTCCTCCATCGGGTCCGGGGTGCGCCGGGTCGAGGCACTCGTCGGCACCGACGCCTACTCCTTCCTCGCGCGCGAGCACGCGATCGTCGGCCAGCTGACCGAGCTCGTCAAGGGCCGCCCCGAGGAGCTCCCCGAGCGCATCTCCGGCCTGCTCGGGCGCCTGCGCGAGGCCGAGCGCGACCTCGACCGGCTGCGGAAGGAGCAGCTCCAGGCCGAGGCCGGGAGCCTCACCCAGCGGGCGCGCGACGTCGGCGGCGTCACCTTCCTCGGCCACGACGCCGGCGAGGCCGACGCCGGTGACGTGCGCACCATGGTCCTCGACCTGCGCGGACGCCTCGGCACCGACCGGCCGAGCGTCGTCGCCGTCACCGGGGTGAGCAAGGGCCGCCCCGTCGTCGTCGTCGCCACGAACGAGGGTGCCCGCGCCCGCGGCATCACCGCCGGTGAGCTCGTCCGGGCCGCGGCCGGTGTGCTCGGCGGGGGCGGCGGCGGCAAGGACGACATCGCCCAGGGCGGCGGCCAGGACCCCACCAAGGTCGGGGAGGCGCTCGCCGCCGTCGAGTGGCGCGTGGGCGAGCTCGCCGGCTGATGGCCGAGCCCCCCGCGGCCCCGCACGGCGGGGTGCTCGTCGGCGTCGACGTCGGCTCGGTGCGCGTCGGGGTGGCCGTGAGCGACCCCGCGGGCGTGCTCGCGACGCCGCTGGTCACCCTCGACCGGGACCCGGTCGCGGCCCCCGCGGCCGAGGACCCCGACCTGGGCCGGCTCGCCGCGATCGTCGCCGAGCACGGCGCCGTCGGCGTGGTCGTGGGGCTCCCGCGCTCGCTTTCCGGTGACGAAGGACCGGCCGCGGCCCGGGCACGCACGTATGCTTCTCTGCTGGCGGCGCGTGTCGCCCCCGTTCCGGTGCGACTCGTCGACGAGCGCCTCACGACGGTCGACGCGCACCGTGCGCTCCGGGACAGCGGGGTCGCCGGGAGGCGGCGGCGCGCCGTGGTCGACCAGGCCGCGGCGGTGCTCATCCTCCAGTCGGCCCTGGACGCCGAGCGTGCGACCGGGTCCCCTGCCGGGGAGCCGGTCGGAGGACGACGGCGCAAGCCACGGACGAAGGGCACGAGGACGTGACTCACCAGGACTTCACCGACACGATCTTCGGTGACGACCCCGGGGGAGGACGGCCCACGCCGCAGACGCGCCGCGAGCTCCACCAGCGGCGCCACCGCCGGCCCCCGTCGCGCCGCGGGCGCAAGCTGCTCGTCCTCCTCCTCACCGTCGTCCTCGTCGGGGCCGCGGGCTACGCGGCGTGGCGGGTCCTCGGCCCGACCGTCTCCGGACTCGTCGGCGGCAGCTCGTCGAGCGACACCGACTACCCCGGGCCGGGCAAGGGTGAGGTGACCATCTCCGTCAAGGCGGGGGACACCGGCGAGGACATCGCGACGACGCTGCGCGACGCCGGGGTGACCAAGACCCGCACCGCCTACCTCGAGGCCGCCGCGGGGGACCCCCAGTCGGCCGCCAAGATCCAGCCCGGGTCGTACTCGATGCGCAAGCAGATGTCCGGAGCCGACGCCTTCGCCCTGCTCATCGACCCCGCGAACCGGGTCGCCGACCGCGTGACGATCCGCGAGGGCCTGTGGAAGAACGAGGTCTTCACCGCCCTCTCCAAGGCGACCGGGACACCGGTCGCGGAGTACGAGAAGGCCGCCAAGGACGCCAAGGCCATCGGGCTGCCCGCCGAGGCGGGGGGCAACGTCGAGGGCTGGCTGTTCCCGGCGACGTACGAGTTCGACGACACGATGAGCGCGACCGAGCAGCTGCGGCAGATGGTCGCCCAGACCGTCTCCGCGCTGAAGACGACCGACGTGCCGCAGAAGGACTGGGAGCGGATCCTCACCATCGCCTCCATCGTCGAGGGCGAGGTCAGCGGCGACGCCGACCGCGCCAAGGTGGCCCGCGTCATCCTCAACCGGCTCGAGGGCGGACCGCCCAGCTACGGCCTGCTCCAGATGGACTCCACCGTCCACTACGCCGCCCAGCAGCGCGGCAAGGCCGGGACGACCGACGCCCAGCGCGCGTCGAACAGCCCGTACAACACCTACAAGGTGCAGGGCCTGCCGCCCGGCCCCATCGGCAACCCGGGCGCCGCCTCGATCGAGGCGGCGGCCAACCCCGCGGAGGGCGGCTGGGTCTTCTTCGTGACCGTCGACCCGAGCACCGGCGAGACGAAGTTCGCGACGACGCAGGCCGAGCACGACCGCTACGTCCAGGAGTTCAACGCCTGGTGCTCGGCGAACCCGGGCAAGTGCTGAGGGCGGCGGTCCTCGGCTCCCCGGTCGCCCACTCGCTCTCCCCGGTCCTGCACCGGGCCGGGTACGCCGCGGCCGGGCTCACGGACTGGGAGTACGAGGCCCACGAGGTCGACGTCGCGGCCCTTCCCGGGTTCGTCGCGGGCCTGGGCCCCGAGTGGCGGGGCCTCTCGCTGACGATGCCGCTCAAGGAGGCCGCGCCGGCGCTCGCCCGTGAGGTCTCCGAGGTCGCCCGTCGTGCTGCCGCCGCCAACACCCTGGTGCGGCGCCCGGACGGCGGCTGGGACGCGACGAACACGGACGTCGCGGGGGTCTCCGGCGCCCTCGCCCCGCACCTGGCCGCGACCCCGGAGCGGGCCCTCGTCATCGGCGCGGGCGCGACGGCCCGGTCCGCGGTCCTGGCCCTCGCGGGCCTCGGGGTCACGACGCTCACCGTGCGGGCTCGCGACACGGCGAAGGCCGCCGATCTCCTCGCCTGGGCGCTCGACCTCGGCGTGGGCATCCGCAGCGGCTCCGTCGCGGGGATCGCCCCGTGGCTGACCAGCGCCGACGACGTCGTCGTCTCGACGGTGCCACCGGCCGGAGCGGCCGAGGTCGCCGCCACCGTCCCGGCCCGGCACCCGGGCGTGCTCCTCGACGTCGTCTACGCCGGCTGGCCGACGCCCGTGGCGCGCGCCGCCGCCGCCGCCGGGATGACCGTCGTCTCCGGGCTCGACCTCCTCGTCCACCAGGCGGGGGAGCAGTTCCGACTCTTCACCGGCCACGAGGCGCCGCTGCGCGCCATGTGGGACGCCGGCCGCACCGCCCTGGGGGCCGGGTGACGCCCTGGTGGGCCGTGCTCCTCGCGGCCCTCGTCATGGGCGCTGTCGGGCACCTCACCGGCCGCCAGCTCGCGACCGGCGGCTACCGCATCCCCGAGGACGAGGCCGAGCGCCCTCCCGGGTCTGCCTGGTGGGCCGGGCCGCTCACCGGCCTGCTCGCAGGGGTCGCGACGTGGGCGGTGCAGGACCTCGGCGGCTGGGCGGCGCTGCCGCCGTACCTGCTCTTCGCGTGGTTGACGACCGGCCTGACGTGGATCGACCTCGACGTGCACCGGCTCCCGGTGGGTCTCGTCGTCCCCACCGCGTGGTGGCTCGCCGCGCTCCTCGTGGTCGCGACGGTCGCCACGGGTGAGCCCCGGTGGCAGGGCGCGCTCATCGGGGTGCTCGTCATGGGGGGCTTCTACGTGCTCCTCTCCCTGTTGCCCGGGGGTGGCGTCGGGGGCGGCGACGTCCGTCTCGCACCGGTCATCGGCGCGGTCCTCGGGTGGCTGAGCGTCGCGCACCTCGTCATCGGGATGGCGGCCGGCTTCCTCATCGGCGGCCTCGGCGCGATCGTGCTCCTCGTCCTCGGGCGCGCGGGCCGCAAGACCCACATCGCCTACGGGCCGGCGATGTGCCTCGGGGCGTGGGTGGCCATCGCGTTCTCCGCCCGGATCCTGACCTGGCTCGCGGGCGGCTGACGCCGGCGTGGAAGGATTCGGGGCATGCTGCGCTGGCTGACCGCCGGGGAGTCGCACGGGCCCGCCCTCGTCGCGACCGTCGACGGGCTGCCTGCCGGCATCGAGGTGACGACGGCCGACGTCGCGGCCGCCCTGGCCCGGCGCCGGCTCGGCTACGGGCGTGGCGCCCGGCAGAAGTTCGAGCAGGACGAGGTCGAGTTCCTCGGCGGGGTCCGGCTCGGGGTGACCCTCGGGTCGCCGGTCGCCATCCGGGTCGGCAACTCCGAGTGGCCGAAGTGGCGCACGGTGATGAGTCCGGACCCGGTGCCGCCCGAGCAGTACGCCGCGGCCGACGACGTGAACGCCGAGCGTGAAGTCGCGCGCAACCGGCCCCTGACCCGGCCGCGCCCCGGGCATGCCGACCTCGTCGGGATGCAGAAGTACGGTTTCGAGGACGCCCGGCCGGTGCTGGAGCGGGCCTCGGCGCGCGAGACGGCCGCCCGGGTGGCGCTCGGCGTGGTCGCCGCTCGCTTCCTCGAGCAGGCCTACGGCATCCGGCTCGTCTCGCACACCGTCGCCATCGGCACGGCCGCGGTCCGCGAGGACGCTCCGCTGCCGGGGCCGGACGACGTCGCCGCGCTCGACGCCGACCCGGTGCGTGCGTTCGACCCCGAGGGCTCCGCCGCGATGGTCGCCGAGGTCGACGCCGCCCACCGCGACGGCGACACCCTCGGCGGGGTCGTCGAGGTCGTCGCCGACGGGCTGCCGCCCGGCCTGGGCTCGCACGTCCACTGGGACCGGCGCCTCGACGCGCGCCTCGCGGCGGCGCTCATGGGCATCCAGGCGATCAAGGGGGTCGAGGTCGGCGACGGGTTCCGCACCGCGGCCCGTCGGGGCTCGGCCGCCCACGACGAGATGGGCCGCGACGACTCCGGGGTGATCCGCCGCCGCAGCGGGCGGGCCGGCGGTACCGAGGGCGGGATGTCGGTGGGCGGCGTGCTGCGCGTGCGGGCCGCGATGAAGCCGATCTCGACCGTGCCGCGGGCGCTCGAGACCGTCGACGTCGCGTCCGACGAGCCGGCCCGCGCCATCCACCAGCGGTCCGACGTCTGCGCCGTGCCCGCCGCCGGGGTCGTCGCCGAGGCGATGGTCGCGCTCGTCCTCGCCGAGGCATGCCTCGAGAAGTTCGGCGGCGACTCCGTGGCCGAGACCGCCCGGAACCACCGCGCCTACCTCGACGCCATCCCGCCGGGGATGCGGACCTGGGCGGACTGATGCCGCGCGTCGTCCTCGTCGGGCCACCCGGCTCGGGCAAGACCACGACCGGTGGGGCGCTCGCCGCCCTGCTCGGGGTGACCCTCCACGACACCGACGCGGCGATCGAGGCGGCGACCGGGCGCACCATCGCCGACATCTTCGTCGTCGACGGCGAGGCGGCCTTCCGCGAGCTCGAGCGGGCCGAGGTGGCGCGCGCCCTCGCGGACGAGACCGGCGTCGTCGCCCTCGGCGGGGGCGCCCCCGTCGACCCGCTGACCGAGCCGCTGCTCGCCGGGCACACCGTCGTCTTCCTCGACGTCGGGATCGCCGACGCCGCCAAGCGGATCGGGTTCGACCGGTCCCGCCCGCTGCTCGCCGTCAACCCGCGGGCCTCGTGGGTGCGGCTCATGGGGGAGCGGCGCGCCGTCTACGAACGGGTCGCGACCCACGTCGTCGACACGGCGGGCCGCACCGCCGAGGAGGTCGCGGCCGAGGTCGCGGGCCTGCTGGGGGAGGCGTGAGCGACCCCGCCGGCCGCAGCGGTGGCCG
>DASSQJ010000255.1:0-3017 GCA_035702545.1 Phycicoccus sp. | reverse complement strand
CGCGCGCGCGGCCTGGCCACCGGAGAGCGAGGTCATCGGCGCGCCCGGGTCGACATCGAGCCCCAGGTCGGCCAGCAGCGGAGGGAGCCGCTCGTCGAGGTGGGGGGCACCGCTGGCCTGCCAGTGGTCGAGGCGGCGCGCGTACGCGTCCTCCGCCGCCGGGGAGTGGTCGGCGGCGCCGAGCGCCGCCGCGGCCCGCTCCATCGCCTCCGTCGCGGCAGCCGCGCCCGTCCGACGGGCGACGTAGTCGCCGACCGTCTCCCCCGGAACGCGCTCGTGCTCCTGGGGCAGCCAGCCGACGAACGCGTCGCGTGGCGCCGTCGTCACGCTGCCCTCGAGTGGTTCGAGGTCACCGGCGAGGATCCGCAGGAGGGTCGACTTCCCGGCGCCGTTCGCCCCGACCACCCCGACCACGTCGCCCGGCGCGACCGTCAGGTCGAGGCCCTCGAAGAGGGAGCGGTGGCCGTGGCCGCCGGTCAGGTTCTTGACGACGAGGTCGGCGGCCATGGAGTGATCGTAGGTTCCGCGGGCGCGAGGGGCCGCCGGCCGCCGTCGCGGTGGATGCCGTGGCACCACGAGCCGCGACAACCGGTGTCGTGCGGCACGCTGGCGGTAGCGGACGCCTCGAGCCCCGAACGGAAGGTACGCCGATGCCACTCACGCGGATCCACAACTTCTCCATCTCCCTCGACGGCTTCGCCACCGGGGAGCCGCAGTCCGGCGACGCACCCTTCGGGCACGCGGGTCAGCGGCTCCACGACTGGATGATGCGGACCCGGTCCTGGGACCCGAGCGGGAGCGACGGGGTCGACAACGCCTTCGCCGAGCGGCACGGGCCCGGCATCGGCGCCGAGATCATGGGCGCCCACAAGTTCGGCCCGCCCGGCTGGCACGACGACCCCGACTGGAGGGGCTGGTGGGGCCCGAACCCGCCGTTCGGGACGCCGATCTTCGTGCTCACCCACCGGCCCCGACCCTCGATGGAGATGGAGGGCGGCACGACGTTCCACTTCATCGAGGCGTCCCCGGCCGAGGCGCTGGAGACGGCGCGGGAGGCCGCGGGCGGGCAGGACGTCCGGATCGGTGGCGGCGCCACGGTCGTGCGCGACTTCCTCGCCGCCGGGCTGGTCGACCACATGCACCTGGTCCAGGTGCCGATCCTGCTCGGCCGCGGCGTCCGGCTCTGGGACGGGCTGGAGGGGCTCGAGGCCTCCTACGACGTCGAGGTGGTGAGCTCCCCCATCGGAGTCACCCACCTCACCTTCACCCGGAAAGGCACGCCCTGAGCGTCGCCGCCCCGGTGAACCGCGGGCGGTGGCGTCAGCCACCCTGCCTACCATCGGGGGAATGAGGCGGATCGCTCTCGCCGGCGCCGGGCGCCCCCGCCGAGGAGGCCTCGTGCGGCGAGGTGTCCCCTGGTGGCTGGGCCTGCCCCTCGTGCCCGTCCAGGGCTACCGGCTCGTCCGAACCATCCCCCGCTTCGCCGACGCCGAGGGTGTCACCGGAACGGTGGGCTCCGGGGAACGGCGGATGAAGGTCGTCGCTCTGGGGGACAGCGTCACCGCCGGCTACGCCGTGGGGCACCACCGGTCCTCCGTCGCGGGCCAGCTCGCCCTTCGGCTCGCCGACCGCCACGGCGCGACCGTGGACTGGCAGGCCTGCGCCCGGACCGGTGCCACCGCCGGCCTGGCGATCGGCCTCGTCTCCGCCGAGGCGCTGGCCGACGCCGACCTCGTCTTCGTCTCGATCGGGGTCAACGACCTGAAGAACCTGCACAGCGCGGCCCGGTTCCGCCGCGAGCTCGGGTTGCTCCTCGACGCCGTCCTCGCTGCCGCACCCCGGGCCCGGGTCTGCCTCCTCGGCATCCCCCCGCTCGACCACTTCCCGGCGTTTCCCCGGCCCCTCGCCGACGCCCTCGGCTGGCGTGGCCGGGTCTTCGACGCGATCGGGGTCGAGGCGGTCCGGGTGCGCGAGCGGACCTTCCGGATCCAGACCGACGAACCGCTGCGGCCGGAGATGTTCGCCGGGGACGGGTTCCACCCGAGCCCGGTGCTGCACGCCGCCTTCGCCGACGCCGTCATGGCGGGCCTCCCGGAGTGAGGTCCCCGCCCCCGGCGGCGCGTCGTCGCCGGACTGGTCCTCAGGTGTGACCCGCGTCGCTGCCGAGCCCCCGGACGAGGAGGAGAGTGGCGGTGCGACGGCCGGGCACGACCGGGCTGCGAGAGGGACGCGGATGACACCGAGGGACAGGGCAGCTCGACGGGGTTCGGCTGTGGGGTTCGCCCTGGTCCTCGGCGCCGGCCTCGGGACGGTCATCGGGCTCGTCCTCGGGGGCGGCACCGGAGTGGCGCTCGGCGCAGCGATCGGGGCTGCTGTCGGCGTGGTCGCCGGCGCCGTCGTCGACGCGCAGCGCGCTGACCGCTGAGGGCCTCCGTCGGGCGGGCCGGGGACGCGGGATGCTGCGTTGCCGCCCCGGGACCGGGCCCCTTCACGCGTCGCGCTGCGCATGTCACGATGACGGATGGTCGAACGGCAGGTGCCGGGTCGCACCCGTCCCGGACAGCCGGACCGCAGGGCCACCCTCTCGGCGCTCGTGCGTGCCTCCGTCCCTGCTGACAGCCTCACCGAGGAGCTCGTGGGCGCGACGGTGGCGGACGTCCTGCGGTTGGTGTCGGCGTGGCCGTCCGCGGCGCGACGACTGCTGGACGTGGGTCTCGCGATGGTCGAGGTGGGCTCGCTGCGGCCTCGGTTCGGCGCCCGGCCGTTCTCCCGGCTCGACGCCGTCCACGCATCCCGCTACCTCGGCTGGTTGGGGACCCGGCCGCCCGGGCTCCGGCGACTGGGGATGCTCGCTCGTGACCTCGTCGTTCTCGCGTTCTACGAGCAACCGGAGGTGCGGCGACGCGTCGGCTACCTTCCCGATCCCTGGATCACGGCCGTGGCCGAGCGGAGGCGGGACCGGTGGGCCGACGAGATCGCCGACCACCAGCTCCTGCTGACGACCCGATCGCCGCTGC